>NZ_JAUBRK010000060.1:0-29803 GCF_036701825.1 Microcoleus sp. MOSTC5
TGATGAAATAACTGGCTCATTACAGAAGGCCCTAATCTTTTTCGGGCTTTAGTAATAGCTGCCTTGCAGGGAGTTTTCCAGAATTTACCAGTTTTCAACCAGACTTCATTAAGTCCATCAATCAGATTTTTTAGTACGTCCCGCATTGAGTCTTTTGACCATAAGCTCATTGCTATGATTAGACACACTACCAGTTGTGATTGTAGCCCACGATGCCGTTTTTCTTTGGCTTTTGCTTTGAGAATAGCTGCTTCTATTTCTGTTGATGGAATTGCTACCTCTATTGCTTTGAATACCTCGCTACTTTTGAGCTTGGGAGATTCTAATAATAATTTTTTGTACGGCACTATACTTGATTTACTTTTTGTATATCATATAGTTTATCACTTGTTAGACCTTAAGTAAACCGTATTGCACTATAAGCGGAACGCCAGCGTGCTCATGAACTCGCATCTTTGCTAGGGTGTTACCGAGTCGGTTTGGCGAATTGCCTGAGAGTAACGGCTAAAAAGTAAGGGTGCGATCGCCATTCACCGAGCTCGAGCGCGTGTTATTGTTACCTAAATGTCCTTGACAAATCTCAGGTTTTGTGTAAATGCTAGAATTGCTCTCAAATTTTAAATGGCGAAAGGCGATCGTTTTGCGAGCGAACTTGGGCAATCTAGATATAGGCGCTTCTTGAGTGCCTGGAAAACAGCGAGGCCAAGAGTTAGCAATGGAAAGTACACAGAAAAAATCTAGTGCTCGTCCGGTTCATCGGAGCGATCGAATTAAGCAGATTTTTGTGTTAGTATCAATGGTTTCGTTTGGTGGTTCTGCGATTTTTGGTATTTTCAGTCTGTTCAGCAGCGGTTTGAGCAGCCAGCACCAACAAAAGCCGACGCCTGTGGCTGTTTCTCAGGAGTCTTTGCTGGCGGCGCAGGAACGGGGATATGAGACGGTTTTGCAGCGGGAACCTCAAAATCAGACGGCTCTGGAGGGGTTGGCAAATGTGCGGTTGCAGATGAATAATAAGGTGGGGGCGATCGAGCCTTTGGAGAAGTTGGTGAAGCTAAATCCCGGGCGATCGGATTATAAGGCGCTGTTGCGGCAGGTAAAAAAGTAGAGGGGAAAGAGAGGGGAGCGATAGCTAAGAATTAGTATAAACTGGTGGTTATGAGTTGTGATCTTGCTGGCTCTCCGCTTAGATACTTAGCTTTACAAAGAAACAAATGTTAAGCTCAAGGCAATTAAACAATATTTTTTATCTACAAAGTCTCTTAAATTCTATGGCTGAAACACTTGGCTCTCTCTGCGACAAGTTGACAATTATCAAACTGAAACAGTGGCATTCTGAAGACGAAATTAGGCTCAACAGCCTTGCTATTCAAGAAAAGCAGCTTCAGGAGGAGATAAACGAATTTGTGAATGCTGCTATATCCGGAAAAAATCCTAGAGAAAAACTCACATTTGCATCGAATAAAGTGTACAAGGAAGAATCGAATTTTGTACCTGATGTAACCGGGAGTATCGGCGAAGTCTTCTCACAGCTTGCAGAAGTCAATTGCAAATTATGGCACGAACAGGAAAAAGTGTATGATTTTGAAAATGTTACGTTTAAGGAAAAAAATATAGTTGTAAAGCAGCTTGCAGTTCTGAACTTGGATCGAAATAAGTGTATTGATGAAATTGATAAAAATTTGTTAGGCCTTGTAAATGGTAATGTAATAACATTTAGAGAGTGAGATCAATTTCGATTCAGATTTAAGGTTAATTAAATTCAGAGGCTTAAATATGTCGTTTTTCTTGTCCAGCCTAAAGCAAAGTGGTCATTTAGATAAAATTTACATGACAATATGTATTGTTGGCTCACGCAAAATAGTCAATGAGGATGACTATGGCAGTAAAGGCTGGCATCTATTTGCACCTAACTTAACTATCTTAGGATTTGATGCTGACGAAGATGCTTGTAATTTAGCTAACGCAGAGATTGAAGCTAGACAAGTTAATTGGGCTGAGTCTCATATTCCCTTAGCTCTTTGGAATAGCATAGGAAAACAAACACTTTATGTAACTAAATATCCCGGATGTAGTTCTTTGTATCCGCCAAATGAGTCATATACGCAGCGGTTTAATGGGTATATAGATTCAATTCAATTAGATCGTACTATCGAAGTTGAAACAACAACTCTAGATACTTTTTGCCAATCAGAAAACATTAAAGAAATTGACTTCATTCACCTTGATGTTCATGGTGGAGAACTTTCAGTTTTAGAAGGAGCTTCTGAAATTTTAGACCGGAGCCTTCTCGCAGTTTATAGTGAAGTTGAGTTTACTGATATATATCTCAATCAACCTCTATTTGGTGATATAGATATTTTTCTCAGAAATCAAAATTTTACATTGTTTGATTTAATTGTTAGTAAGGGACGTGCAGTTCGTAAAAGTACACCCATTACTTCTCTAAACCGTCCTGGCTCATTAGTATGGGCTGATGCCTTTTATCTCCGGGATTTGATGCGCCCCAACTTAAATACACATTTACAGACACCTGAGCGAATTTTGAAGCTGGCTTGTATAGCTGATGTCATGAACTATTCTGATTATGCCCTAGAGCTTCTGGAGTATCTTACTCTGAATTATGGCAATGACCCAAATTATAATTTGGCTGATAATATTATTGAAAGTTTAGCTCAAATTCCCGAACTGGTAAAGCAAGGGCTAGAAAATCTGCCAATAGTAAATCGTCTTCGAGACTACATAACCAGTAATAATATATATTTAGCCCCTGCTAAAACTAAAATTAAAGGTAACACAAATCGGAGACCTCGCGGAAGTGCTAATCTCGTTAATAAATCAGAGATAGCCACCTCTTCTAAACCATCTGTATGTAAATTCTTGAAATTTAGAGATGAAATTTATAAATGTACTGATTATCTACATAGAAATGGCTATGCTTCGCATAATCTTGTCTGTAAAGACTGGGATATCGCTCACATCATCTTTGATTTATCAGACGGTAATCTTTTAGACATGGGTAGTTCTGACTCTTATATTTTAAAGAATGCGGTTTTGAAAAATGTTCAAGGTGAAAAATATGGGATTGACCTTCAACCTCCTGATGTGCCTCTGCAAGAAATCAAATATATGATTGGAGATCTCATGGATACCAAACTTCCCGATCATTACTTTACCAATATAACTTGTCTTTCTGTCATAGAACATGAAGTAGATTTCAAAAAATTTGCCACAGAAGTTTCCCGACTTTTGATCGAAAATGGCAAATTGTATGTAACTTTTGATTATTGGACACCGAAACTCAAGCCAGACTTCAAGCTTTACGATAAACTATGGAATCCGTTGGATGAAAACGATACTAAAAACTTGATAGAAGAATGTAAAAGTTTTGGTTTAAATTTAGTTGAGCCTGTAGATTGGTCTTTGGGAGATGCAGTAATCAAACCTGGTTACTTTTCTCCAGGAGCGAATACCAGCTATACCTTTGGAATGCTGGTTTTTCAAAAAAATTAGTCTCTATTAAACTACTGCTTTTCAATAAGGATGAAAAATTATATGATTAATTACGGTAAACGAATCCTACTGGGCCAGCTTGGATCTAATGGAGATTGTCTTTATACAACTATATTAGCTCGACAAATTAAGCAAGATTATCCCAATTGCCATCTGACTTGGGCGATTTCATCTATTTGTAAAGGGGCAGTTGAAGAAAACCCATTTGTTGATGAAATTTGGGAAATTCCTTTAGCTGGTTGGGCTGACATGGCAGCAGCTTGGTATGATTTTGAAAACCAGGCAAAAGCTCGCGCTGAACGTGGTGATTTTGATGAAATATTTTTGACCCAAATTTATCCCAATAACTTTCAAAATTACGACGGTACTGTTCGTCCCTCTATTTTTCGGGCTTATCCAAAACCTATAACTGTTCCAATACAGAATGTTTTAAAACTGCGAAGCAATGAGGTTGAAAAAGTCCAAACTTTTGCCGACAAGCATAATTTCCAGCAATCTCGTCATGTAATTTTGTTTGAATGTGCATCGAAAAGTGGTCAGTCTTTTGTTACACCGAACTATGCTTTATATGTAGCTCAAGGGATAATTTCTCTGTTGCCAGATTGCCAAGTTATTCTTTCATCTAATTTCCCAATTCCTAAAGGAAATCCCGGAATTATTGATGGTAGCACTCTTACTATGAGGGAAACTGCTGAATTGACTAAGTATTGTCACCTTTTTATCGGCTGTTCAAGTGGCATCACCCAAATAGCACTTACAGACTGGGCTAAACCATTACCAATGATTCAGTTATTGTCAAAATCAACATCTGCTTATGGTTCTATTGCCCATGATTTTGACTATTGGGGAATGTCATCGGAACAAATTTTAGAGATGACTGATGTACCAGTGGAACACTTAATTGAATGTATTTACACTGCTTTTACAAAAGGTTTTTCCGAAGCACGCCGTGAGTTCCACCAACAAGTTTTTATTGATTTTAATTACTATTTAGGCTATGTAAATGGTTTTATTCTACAAAGAACAGAACAGTATTTCAAAGCGGTTCGCTCAATCTTATATACGGTAGAGCGATACGGTTGGCATCCCCAGTTAAAATTATTTGTACAAACTGAATTAATCCCAAAAATATGTCCTGGTAAAAAATTGCCAGTCACCGATGAAGACTACAGTAAATTGTTACAAGAGTGGATTGATAATTTTAACAAAGACTACGCATGGGCAGATGAGGGAGTGCCTCAGCATCGAATAGTTGAGGCTCTCAGTAACGATCTCGGATTAAGAGATATTAATCTAATTATATTTCCTGACTGGAACCAGTCAGAAGAATTAATCGCGGAGGATTTAACACGTGTCATCAAAGCTACTATGGATCACCCGGATAAAAGTGAGATCACTTTACTGATAGAGACTACCAGCATTTCTGATGAAGATGCCAATCTACTTTTATCTAGCGTGGCGATGAATCTACTGATGGAAGAGGATTTAGATGTTTATGACGGACCGGAAATTTCACTGATTGGACGGTTAAGTGAAATTCAGTGGGAAACTCTGATGACTTGCCTTGATGGTCGAATTATATTGGATAATGAGAATAAAGACGCGATCGCGCAACTTGCAGACGACAATATTCCCTCGTATCAACTCGACAGTTTGAGTAATCTTAGTAATTCCTAAATTTTCTTGGCTATCGGCTTTTTACAGTAAAGGTGAATTTTCGTATTTTTATTTAAGTTTCGATTAAAATTACCAAATTCATAGTGATTAAAGTTATCCTTCAAAAACCAAGATGACTTTATCAAAAAAATTTCTTTCTGGTACGGAAAAAGCACAACGCATTGCAAATCTATTTTATTTTTAAGTTGATCCAAAGTTTGATAATTATAAAATTTTTCTATCTTTTGATAAAAATAGTTTTTAGAACTAACATAGCTATCAAAATACAAATTATTTCTATTGGATACATAATTAAGATATTTTTTGATTGAAAAACTCCATTCATAGGAAAGATGAGGGTTTGAAACAATTAAGATTGGATCGTTGACTTGAGTTTTTGCTTCTATTGTTCGGAGTAAAGCATTGGTAGATTTCCCTTCCAGTCCAAAAGTATGAGCAGCATCCCAAACTACACTCAGATTGAAGCTCAAGGCAATCACAATTAATAATAAAATTAACTTAGCTGCCAATTTATAAATTTTATTCAAATAATTGTAGAGACTTATTATTAAAAATACATAACCTAAAATTCCGGGTAATATGTATCGTTGAACAATTCCAGACTTAGCGTAAAGTAATACTTGAGGTACTGAAACTAATAAAAGTAAAACAATTGGAAAATATAAAATATTTAAAATCTGGCGTAAGGATTGATAATAAGGGGGTTTAATAGTTAATCTTATTGCTATCAAGCTGGCTAATATTATCCACCAATAACCAGCCTGACTTAAATTTTGAGTAGCAGTAATAGTTCTGGAAATACTAAATCCCTCCAATCCAGCATATCCAATCTCAGGAGTTAGTCCAATATAAATTTTTACTAATAAAAGCTCAACGGTAAAAAATAAGCCTAAAATAAATATAGATAAACTATTTTTCTTAAGAGATTCATGCCAGGCCAAAGTTTTGAGATGATAAGACAGCCATACTTTTATCAAACCTAGAGCTGGAATCACAAGGATAAAACTTTCTTTGGACAAAGACATTATTAAAACTAAAAAAATGAATAAACTTTCAGATAAATTTGTATATTTACTAGATATCTCACTCAGTGCTGCAAATACTAAAGCCGCCGCTAGCAAGAATGTACCTATTGTTTCCGCAGGCCCAAGTTGCCACCATATTGCTGATTGTGCCCCTAACGTTGTTAAAAATGAAAATAGTAGTGCCTCACTTATTGAAAATCTTATCATTTGCCCAAATATAAATAGGAAAAAAGAAGTCAAAACTCCTAACATTCCCGTATAAAATGACCACCACCCGAAGTTAACTCCTAGTAATCTTGTTTCCAGGATTCTATGAACATAATAAAAAGGTCGGAACCTTCCAGTTAATAAATCATTGTGAATCCATTGACTACTTACTTGAAAAATATCAATTTTTTGAACAGTAAAATTATAGTTAATATGAGTTATTTCATGGTCATCAGTAAAGTGGTATCCCGAAAAAAACGAACCACTTGCGCTCAAAATGAAAAACCAAAATAATATAAACAGGAATACACTTAGATAACTATATTTTCGAAAAAAGCTAAGAGAATCAGATATTTTCACGCTCAATTACCTTGCTCAACTAACTCTTCTCTAGATAGATCTGCCACATTTGCTCATAAGCATTCTCCATCTCACGGGCAAACTGCTTACCATTCCACAGAGGAGAAGTTCGCCTAGACTGTAGTAGTTTCCAGCTAATTTGTTGTCGCAAAACCGCATCTTTACCCAGCCTAACCCCCCACTCCACATATTGATCGTCAGTCCAAGCAATCCCCTCCATTACTCCCACATTCATCATCATTGTGTAACTATTTCGTGCAGAAAATTGTTCGCCTACCCGCGTCACAAGAGGGATGCACATCCAGAGAGTTTCGAGAGTAGTTGTAGCACCGTTATAAGGATAAGTATCCAGCACAACATCAGCAATACCTAAATTAGCTCGGTGAATCGCTTCTGTAGGGTCTTGCGGCAAAAATCGCAATCTATCGATCTTCACACCCTCTTCTTCCGCTAATTGATTAAAGAAACTTTTAAGCGATTCTTCGCCAGCCCCACCCTTAATTAAAAAGTAACTATTAGGAACTTCAGCCACAATTTTCATCTGTAGTCGCGCCGTATCTGGATGCCTTTTGTAGCCTACTTGAGAACTCATATATACAACAGCATCACTCGGAATACTCAAATCCTCGCGTCGCAGAGTGGGTACATCCATCTCAAAACCATCTACACCTATATAAGTATGAGGTAAGCGCCAAATTTTTTCGCTGTAATAATCCTGAGCAGACTCCGGTAAAACATAAGGATCGGCAATGAAGTAATCAATAGCAGGTAATCCTGAAGCATCCCAACCTAGCCAAGTAACTTGAATAGGTGCAGGTTTTAGTCCCAACACCTCGCAATTCAAATCTAAGGTTGTGCTATCTAAATCTATTAAAATATCAACCTCATCTTGAGATATTTGATCTGCCATTTCAAATGGATAGAAACTGCCTTGAAAAGCCCGATCGGCTTGCTGACTATACCAGTCTTCTAACGAGTCATATATCGGCTTTTTTCTATAAGCCATAAAATAGGCATTAATTTGAAAACGATCGCGATCGTGATACTGAAACAACCATCGCGCTAACCAGCCCACAGAGTGCATTCCGAAGCAATGAGATAGATAGCCTATTTTCAACTTTTTAGAGGCAACACCCCTGCTTTTATTAACTAAATGGCGCTTTCGGTAGCGATCTACCTGTTCTCGACCATAAACTTCAATATTAGCTTGGCATAGCGCCGCCACTTGATTTTGAATTTGTCTATTATTTTTGGCCTGCTCCTGCAAGTAGGGAAAAAAGAAGGTGCTAGTAAACAGACTGACAACGGTGTAGGAACTCAAGGATCTGGGCTGTTGAGCTATCAGCATTTCTAGCTGGGATTTATGCTGCTCAATCAGCAAACATACCTCTTCCCAATAGCCAACAGCGCCCATTAATCCGCGCAAGACTTTATGATTAGCACAAACTTTATCGTATAGTTCCTCTGCCAAGGAGTAGCACAACTTTGCTACTTCTATACCTTGATCGTATTGTCTAGCGTTTTGGTAAAAACTAGCCAAATGATGCAAAAAACTCAATCGATGACTATTTTCCAGACTTTCAGGATCTAAACGACGACAGATTTCAACAAAACGAGCTGCTAAATGTGGCGACGAGTTAGCAATATTTATAGACGTTATTACTATCAAATGAACAAAGACTTCCAACTCGCGGATATGAGCTACAGAGGCCGATGCAAATGCTAGGGATGATGGGTGAAAAGGAGCATAATCTAAAACACTCTTCAACACTTGCATCAATAGATCCAAATCTAATGGTATTAATAGCTCCCGCTCTAACAGTTCTATCACGCCTAAAGCACTTAATTCATCTCCCCTATAATTCTCAAGCAGGATAGACAAACCAATCAAATGCAACAGGTTATTAATGTCTTCTGGCGTAATTTCCCTAATATGTTGGCGGATTGTCCAAGCCATTGCATAGTTTTCGAGAGTTACTTGCCGATCGGCTTCCTTTTGCAGCACCAGCAACAATTCGGCTGTCCAAATTTCAACCTGTTCTGGCTCCCCCTCCGCCATGCCTAGTAGCCAAGTCGTCTGAGCTTCTGCCTCTTGCCCCTGCAACAGCAACATCAATCCCAAATGCCAGTAATGAGACTTGATGTCCGGCTCCGCTTCAATTGCCTGCTCATACAAACTCTCTGCTTGAGGGTAATTGCCTCCTAGCAGGAATTTCTCAGCTTGTTGTTGCCAATCGATAGGCTTAGTCAATGGGTATTTAGGCGTCATAGTTACTATAATTCATCCCACAGCTTAAATCTGTGGGATGAACTCGTGGGCAAATGTGAAAGTTTCAACCGAGAAAGGCAAAAGACACTTTTCTGATACCTTGTTTACTTGCTTACTGGGTCGCTATCAGCAGCGCACACTAGGTTATTACCAGCTACTGTAACAGCAGCAAGAGCAGTTGTTTGAGTAACTTTACTTACGCACAATACTGCCACAGTGCTTGTTTCACTCGTAGTAGCATTTTGAGTCAAACCTACAGTTCCCGTATAAGCTCTCAGTGCTTTGACCAGAGGTATTCCTTGGTGACCCATTTCGTTAGCATCGCTTTGGGTTCCGCTGATTTGGTATTTGAAGTTAGTAGTTTGAGTTTTGATGCCAATTCCTAAAGCATCAACAGTAGTTGCAAAGCCTCCTGCTTCCCCGAATTTAGCTTGCTGAGCGCGGTTCATAGAACCCGTGTACTGCTTAGCTTCTGATTCCTTAGCTTTATTAGCTTGGTTCAAGAAGGAAGGCAAAGCAATAGCAGACAAAATACCGATAATGATGATAACAACCAACAGTTCAATTAGCGTGAAACCCTTATCCTGTCTTTTTTGGTTGAGGTGTTGCAGGAATCTGGCTTTAAATTCAGTCTTCATGGTTTGTTTCTCCTAGAGGCGTGTGATGCTTGATTTCTAACTCGTACACTTAACTTACCCACTTTCCCTGGCTTTCATATCAACATCGGTATTTTTTTTTTTACAAATCAAGCCGTTCGCTCCAAAAGCACATACAGAAAGGCTTCCAGCCTAGTCAATAGTTCCTTGACTTGCTCAAAGGCCGTCGCCTCACTTACAGACTCTAGGGTGACGGGATGCAGGGGTGTGACTTTCAGCCACCGAGCCACTAGAGACCGCATAGGCTGCGCTCCCTCCCAAAGTGGTAGCAGACAAGCAGCCATGTTACTCTCTATCACGATAGGCATTAGAGTTGGCAAAGACACATAACGACTAATGTCAAAGGGTTTGTGACTGGTGATGCAGTTGAGTAAGTCTTCTTTAGACTGGGGATTTTTCAACTGAGGGTGAAGATGTACCTTAGCATCCTGCCAGTCAGAAAGAGTCCATGCAGGAACTGGCACAAACGACTCACTTTGGTTGGGATGACCGCACCAAAAGTCAATCAAACGATGAATGGGATGTAACAATTCAAATAGATGCAGCCGATCTTCCACAGAAATTTCTGGCAAGCTCATTTCCAGAAACGCGGGTAAGTTATTTGCATCTTTGAATAAATCCGTCACTTCCCAATGCCGCCAATTCACCATGCTAATTAATTCCAAATTAGCGCCTCTCAATGTGGCAAATACTTCTGGAATGGTATAGCCTTTATCACCTTGTAATAAATAATTCATCAGCACCCAATCGTCATTTTGGGAAAATTCAGTATGCCAGGTTTTTGCTTTCAACATGACTGTATCGTCCAAAGCTTTTATTATTTCTCGGACTAATTCAATTTCCAATTCTTCGGGATTTTGATCCATTAATCCCATCGTCTTGAAAAGAGTCTGAGCTTGATATATCAACGCTCTCTGTCGTGAACTATGGAGGTTAGTACGAATAATTCCACCCGGCTTCAAAACAGACTTCATCGCTTGCAAACCCACCACAGGGTCAGGCATGAGATAAAGAACTTCATCATTATTTATATAGTCAAATTCGATGTTTAAACTAGATGCTTGTTCTATTGGCAGTGCGTAAAACTCTACATTTTCAAATCCATAGTATTGTAAACGCTGCCGAGCTACTTTAACCGATTCTTCTGAAAGATCGATGCCAACTATTTTAGCTCCGGGATTAGCTTCGGCTAAAACTAATGACTTGTATCCACTCCCGCAGCCGGCATCTAAAATAACTTGACATTCTGTATTTAAAACTCTTTGATTCCTTAAATAGTAAGCTGTTGCGATATTATGAAAAAATAAAGCCTGATAGTCGTTTTTGGGTGATTTTTCTAGGGGAGTTCTAGGATAGCGAACCTTATCGAATTGCTGACAAATTTTATCTCTTGTATCTAATTCTTGATTTTCCATTAGAGAGTTATTTCGCTTGTTAATTGAGGGTAGTAGATATTTATTTTCCAGTTCTGTAGCAACTTCTGCCATCTCCTCGGACAAGGGATACATATGATTGTACTGAAGGATTTGCTTCCCGATCAAGCCCAAACGCTGATTAAAATTTGGGGGATTAGATGGGTCAAGCAGTGGAGTTTTGTATGGCTCAACGTCACTTCGCTGAAATTCAAAAGCCAAGCTTATGCGTGGATGAGGCGCTCTTTCGCTGCTGCGGCCTCCCCAGTGCAATACCGCGTGATTCCAGCACAAAACAGAACCCGCAGTTGCGGGCAATGCACGAATATCTTGAAAGTTGATACTTTCCTTTTTTTCACCTTTTTGGACATTACCGCCATAATTAGGATCGAAAGGAGCTGGGAGGATGTACATACATCCATTCAGGGGGATGGCATCGCTGAGGGGAATCCATATTGTTAAACACTTAGGCATCCCGTCTGGCCAAAGAGTGTTGGCACCGTTGTCGCGATGTGGCTGCCATCCTTTTTCAGTATTGGTTGTGTTGATGTACCAACCCCAAAAAGCGGGCAACTGTCGATACTCCTCGCCGAGGATAACTGATAATATCTGAGACAATCGACAAAATGTCTGCCAAAACTCATCGTAAATGAACGCGAATGGTACAGGCCAGCCAGACTCTCGCAGTTTTTCGATGCCAGCGGCCATGCGCGAAATCTCTGCTTCAGACAAAAAGGAATCGATTTGAAAGTAGCCCTCTTTCTTGAGATTGAACAACAGTTTTTCCATATGTTCTTGCTCAAGTGAAAGAACACTTCCAGATAGTGAAGTAAAATCTTCACCTACACTTAGCTGGGGATTTAGGCTTTTCCAATAGTCGGGATTTTGAGCTTGCTCTAAAAAAGTTTTGACGCTAATCATCGGTTTTGGCTGTGAGTCCCTGAGTTTACGACTTATAATTTATCAATTTTTCCGGCAAGATGCTTGGCCTGCTTAAACGATCGCCAGCAACAAGGTATGCTCTTGCTGAGTTACGTTAAGGAAGGAAATCTCTGTTATGCGAACCTAGGTTTAAACAGAAGCTTACCCCAAATTTTCATAGATATTATCAACACCTTCGCCCACGAGCGATCGCACTTTTCCGCAAACCCCACACGGCACAACGGCAGGGACTTGGCATAATAGTGAGGGTCAATATTTCCAGCCCCCGCGCAAAAATATATTATACAACCAACTACCAGCTCCATGAACACCAACATCAGCCCCATCCTCAAAGTATTCACCCTCTCCGCCGCCCTTTCCCTAGCCATCAAGTACGCAGGGCCTAGCTTATCCATCCCCTCTACCGACCTCAACGCCCTAATCGCGGTCTTTACCCCCAGTATCATCCTAGCTGCTATCCTCGGCTGGCGATCGCGCCAACAGCCAAGATAGGGGATGGAGGGCAATCGCCCGCCCCCAAAGACGAGTTAAATTAAGCTAGGGGCGATCGAACATTCACACCAAAACCTCTCCATGCCCAGCAATATAGATGAGACAGACAATCACATGGATCTAGCCACCTTAAATTTCAAACCCTTAAATTTGCTGATTTTTCCTGATTGGAACCAACCCGAAGAATCTCTTTATTTAGAGTTAGAACTAATTATTAGGAGTCTGGTAAGTCATCGCGATCGCGATTTCCTAACTCTTTTAATAGATGTGAGCGAAACTTTAGAAAATTCAGAGTTAGAGGCAAGTTTAATTGTATCAGATATTGTGATGAATCTTTTGATGGAAGAAGATTTAGATATTAACTGCGAACCGGAAATTATTTTATTGGAAAACCTCAATCGAAGCCAGTGGAGCGATATTTTGCCACACATTCAATATCGAATTAAGCTGAAGGCGGAAAATCACCAAGCAATAGCAGAATCTGGAACCGCACAAATTCCAGTAGTGGAACAGGAACAACTTAGCGATATCACCCTTGACTCCCAAGCATTAATATTGAGAGAATTTGGCAACCAACTATACCTTCAAGGAAGATACGAAGCAGCCATTAAGCACTATCAAAGGTTTTTAGTATCCCAGACAGGAGATATAGAACTGTATGGTAACTTAAACGAGTGTTTAAGAAACCTCAACAGAATTGAAGAAGCGATCGCAATTCTTGAAGAAGGCATCCGTCATTACCCTACAGCAGGAAAACTGCACTTTGAACTAATCAAAATTTGCCAGCAAAACCGACGTACAAAACAAGCTATCTCAAATGCAGAAATAGCCGCCGACATTCTCCCCAATGAATATGTTTTTAAACTTTTTAAACACTTAACATTACCGATTGTTTATAACACATCTGATGAAATAAAATTTTATCGGGAAATATTTGTCCGAGAATTAGACAAATTAATTCAGCAAACATCCCTAAAAACTCCCGAAAATAAAATTAATGCTTTCCGGGGTTTTAGTAGCTTCACTAATTTTTACCTAGCATATCAGGCTCACAATGTTGTGGAATCGCAATCAAAGTATGCTAATTTACTCCATCAAGTTATGGCCGCTAACTATCCGCAGTGGGTGCAACCGCAATCAATGCCTCCACTGCTGGAAAATGGCAAAATTAGAGTCGGTTATATTTCTAGTTATTTGCATTCTTACAGCGGCACTTTATGGTTAACTGGCTGGCTGCGTTATTGCAACCACCAACAATTTGAAATTTACTGTTACTATACGGGGAACGATCCCGATCCAATTACAGAACAATTTCGCCAATACAGCCATCGATTTCGCCACATTCCTCACAACCTAGAAGCGGTATGCCAACAAATTATTGATGATAAGTTGCAGATTCTTGTCTTCCCGGAAATTGGCATGGACGCACCAACTATACAAATAGCCGCTTTGCGCCTGGCCCCCGTGCAATGTTCGGCATGGGGACATCCTGTCACATCTGGTTTACCGACGATTGATTATTTTATTTCTAGTGAATTGATGGAACCGGAAACTGCACAATTGCACTACTCAGAAACCTTAATTAAGTTGCCAAATATTGGCGTTGCCTACCCAAAACCAACCGTCGGCAAATTAAACAACAGTCGCTTAGATTTTGACCTCCGAGAAGATGCAGTAATTTATTTATGTTGCCAAGCCCCTTTCAAATACTTACCACAATATGATTTTATTTTAGCAGAAATTGCCCGCCGCGTTCCGCAAGCTCAGTTTATTTTTCCTCGCGGCGAACTGCTGCGGGAACGGCTAAAGTTAGCTTTTGCTGCTGTTAATCTCGATAGCGAAGATTATTGTCTATTCCGAACCATTCCAACTCGACAAGATTACATAGCAATTAACTTTCTTTCCGATGTTTTCTTAGATACTTTCACTTGGTCGGGGGGAAATACATCTTTAGAGGCGATCGCTTGCAATTTACCCATAGTCACCTGTCCGGGAGAATTTATGCGGGGACTTCACGCTTATAGCTTTCTAAAAATGCTGGGAGTAACAGACACAATTGCACAAAACGAAGAGGAATATATTCAAATTGCTGTCAACTTGGGTCGAGATTCAGATTGGCGGCGAGATATTGCCGAACGTATGAGTCAGCGACAAGATGATCTGTTTGACGATAAAGTTTGCGTGACAGCTTTAGAATATTTTTATCAAAAAATTGTTCTAGAAAGACTTAAATAATTGTTTTTTTATTATCAATTAAATTTGGTTTTTTGCGATTGCTGAATTATCTCTACAGAATACTGGCATCACTTTTAATGTTAACAGGATACTAACAACAAGTCAATCATCTTCACTATCAATTCCGACCCAGCACAACCATCAAAACCAAACTTGAGGTACTCACCATGATTCAAATCATACCCGAATTAGTAACATTCGATGAATTCATTGGCTGGTATCCTGAGAACTCAGAACACCGCTACGAACTGCACAATAGAGAAATTGTTGAGACGCCAAAAGCAACAGGTAAACATTCTGAAGTGGCCGGTTTTACGGTCCAGAAAATCGGAATAGAGATTGAGCGTCTCAATTTGCCTTACTTCATCCCCAAAGAATGCGTTATCAAACCCATGCGCGAGGAATCGGGATATGAACCAGATATTATTGTACTTAACGAACAAACCATTGGAAATGAGCCGCGATGGGAGAAATCATCAATTATCACAATGGGTTCATCAGTCCCCCTAATCGTCGAGGTAACTAGCACTAATTGGGGGGATGATTATGCCCTAAAGCTTGAGGCATATGAGTCAATGGGTATTCAAGAATATTGGATTATAGACTATCTAGGATTGGGTGGCAGACGGTTTATTGGCAACCCCAAGCAACCAACTTTTTCGGTTTACCAACTAATTGACGGGGAATACCAAGTCAAACTGTTCAGAGGCGGCGAGGGTATTGAGTCCCCAACTTTCCCAGAATTGAAGCTGACAGCGCAGCAGGTGTTCGCAAAAGATAATTGAGGAGGCTGCTTATGCTGATGTCCGAGTAGGGGTATCTGATTAAAGATGCGATCGCGCGCATCTAAGGTATCTTGTAGAGATGCGATTCATCGCTTCGGGGCTGCAGAGCAATTAGCCAGCAGCAATTCCCAATACCCTATTCCTCAATCTAAAATCTAAAATCTAAAATCTAATGAAGCTAGGACAGTGGATAGGCTTATTAGCCCTCATCGCATCTTGTTACATCCTGTGGCAAATCAGGCAGGCCCTACTGCTGCTGTTTGCCGCCGTCGTCTTAGCCACAGCCTTAAACAGACTAGCGCGCTACTTGCAAAAATTCGGACTCAAAAGATCGATCGCCGTACTCTTATCAGTTAGCTTCTTAGTCCTGATCTTCGTAGGATTATTCCTAATCATTGTACCACCCTTTGCCCAACAGTTTCAACAACTTACCCAAAGAGCCCCTCAAGGAATAGCAAGGTTAAATGAGTGGATCGATCAGATTGAAGCTCGCTTTTCTGGACAAATTGGTCAGCGACTGCCGAATCTTGATATTAACGACATTATCCAACAACTGCAACCCCTATTCAATCAACTCGTAGGCGGCGCAGGAGCTTTTGTAGGCAACACCTTAGGCGTTATTCTCAGCTTTTTGCTCGTCATAGTTTTGACCTTAATGACATTAGCAGAACCTTTATCTTACCGCAAAGGATTTATCCAACTATTTCCCTCTTTTTATCGGCGGCGAATCGATGGCATCTTAGATGAATGCGAAATAGCCCTTGGCAGATGGGTAATCGGTGCTTTAATTAGCATGAGCGTCATCACTTTTCTCAGCCTAATTGGTTTGTCAGTATTGCAAGTTCCCCTAGCTCTAGCTCACGCTGTTTTAGCTGGTTTGCTGAACTTAATACCCAATATCGGACCCGGTTTGAGCGTCATTCCCCCAGTGACGATCGCACTTTTAGACTCTCCCTTAAAATCCGGTTTTGTGCTTATCCTCTACTTTCTAATTCAACAATTTGAAAGCAACCTCCTTACCCCTTACGTTATGGCGCAGCAAGTAGCGCTACTGCCGGCTGTTACCTTAATAGCTCAAGTATTCTTCGCCACCTTCTTTGGATTTTTAGGACTATTACTTGCCCTTCCTCTCACCGTTGTCGCTCAAGTTTGGGTTAGAGAAGTTTTGATTAAAGACATTCTCAACCAGTGGGACACTAATCCCAGAAAGCTAGCAGCGATCGATACCGCTATTGACGAGGAGTACGAATCTTTAGGAGTAACACATAACAAGCCAGAAAGCCTGCCAGAACAAAAATTAGAAATCCCAAATAATACAGAAAGCCACACTCCTGAAAATCAATAATTGAATTCGATTGATGATGACTGTTGCACCCCTTGACAATCCACGTTTAAAAACTACTCAAGGAGTGCTTTTACCAACTATCAGTTGCTCAACTTATCAGACGTTATTGGCAGAATCTGGAGACCGCAAATCCTCTAAATTCGCTTACAGTCGAGGAGTGCTAGAAATCATGATGCCGTCCGACTTACATAAAAACATAAATTGCGAGCTGAAACGCATCGTGACCGCTTTAAATGAAAAGTTACACTTGAGACTTAAAGGATTTAGTTCTACGAGTTTAAATCGCTCCGATTTACAACAAGGTGCAGAACAAGATTCATGTTTTTCTCTCCTAAATATTGAGAGTATTTTCGGTAAAAAAAATGGAATTTTAAACGAGGCGCCGCCCGCCTTAGTCATTAAAGTCGATCTTACCAGTGTATCCTTGAATATATTATCAATTTATCAGCAGCTAGGAATTATTGAAATTGAGCGATATAGGGGAGGAACTGTCCAAATTTCCCAGACTAAAAATCCCAGATATTTTTTTTGCGAATACAGTCTCCCATTTCCAATTATGCCTGCAACCTTGCTGGATCATTTAGTACAAATGTCAGAAACTCAGGACGATAATGCTATTGTCCGGTATTGGTAGCAGTCGGTGAGGCAGCAATTGCAAACACAGAGTTTGTAGCTAATTTATAGCGAAGACCAATAAAAAGGTCGATCGCCAAAACTGCATTCGCTCGATCGACATTCCATCACACTAAAATCTAAATCTAAAATCTAAAATAGTCTTATGCGATCGATCGACGAAATCAACGATAAAATCAGCCAGGGCAAAGCCACAGTCTGGACAATCGAAGAACTCAAAACTAGAGTTCAAGAAACCAGCATTACCCAAGCAGCCAAAGAAGTCGATGTTATTACCACCGGCACCTTCGAGCCGATGGAATCCTCCGGTGCAATCATCAATCTCGGCCATACCGACCCGCCGATAAAAATCCGCCAGTGCTGGCTGGACGGCGTTTTAGCCTACTCCGGCTTCGGGGCAGTAGACCTGTACCTGGGAGCCACCCAAGTAGCCGAAGACGGCGAAGAATCCCGCGAACGGGGCGGCGGACACGTCATCGAAGACTTAATAGCTGGGAAACCCGTGCAGTTGCGGGCTTTGGGGCAAGTAACAGACTGCTACCCCCGCGCCTCCTTTGAAACCACGATTACCCGCGATACAATCAACCAGTTTTATTTATTCAATCCCCGCAACGCATATCAAAACTTTATTGTTGGCGTCAATGGAGGCGATCGCCCGCTGTTCACCTACCTGGGCCCGCTGCAACCAAACCTCGGCAACGCCGTCTACTCGAACCTTGGAGCCATGTCTCCCCTGCTCAACGACCCCGACCTCGAAATCATCGGCATCGGCACCCGCATCTTCCTAGGAGGCGCTCAGGGCTACATCACCTGGGAAGGAACCCAGCACTTCCCGCTGCAAAAACGCCAGCCCAACCGCACCCCCATCGGCCCGGCCGCCACCCTCGCACTCATCGGCGACGCCAAACAGATGAACTCCAAATGGGTGCGAGGCTGCTACTTCAAAAACTACGGCCCATCCCTGATGCTGGGAGTCGGCATCCCCTTTCCCGTCTTAAACGAAACAGTCGTCGCCCACTGTGCAGTATCCGACAAAAAAATAGTAGCGCCGGTGGTAGATTTCTCTATCCCCCGGCGCGTTCGTCCCACCTTCGGTTTAGTCAGCTATGCTCAATTAAAGACTGGCCGCATCCAGATCGAGGGCAAACCAGTACGGACCGCCCCCCTTGCAAGTATGTTTCTCTCCCGCCAAGTAGCATTGGAATTGAAGCAGCAAATTGAAGCGGGTCAATTTACCCTCACGGCCCCAGTTGCTCCTCTACCAGCCGACAGAGTATTTCTCCCGCAAGATTTGTGGGGTGCCCAAGTGAGGCTGGAATAAAGGCTTTTAGATTGGCGGTTTGGCGGTTTTAGATTATTTCTGGACGCACAAGGTTTTAGAAACCGGGTTGCTTGTCCCCAGCTTTGCCTGAAAAGTTAGGTTTTTGGTCAAGAAACCCGGTTTCCGATCCTCGCGAGTGCGTCCAGGATTCTAGATTTTCGATTTAAGAATTCTGGTAAAAAACTGCACACATAAGAAATTGATGCACTCACCTAAAATCTAAAATCTAAAATCTAAAATGGGTTCATTCCTCGATCGGCTTAGGCTTCTTAACCGGCTTAGGAAGAGGTTCCTTGGGGACAGGCGGTGGTGCTGCTGCTGCGGACTTGATGGTAGGACGCCCTACAGGAGCACCGTCACCGCTGGGCCTAGGAGTAAACGGACGCTTCCCTCCTCCTTTGAAGCCACCGGGCGGCTTGCTGCCAGGGGGGAATTTCCGCTTTTTAATCGGCAGGGCACCAATATTATTAGCCTGCTCAATCATCAGACTGTCAGCTTTCAATTTGACGTGGAAATCCCAAAAAAACCCGATCGCTTTTGTTGCTAAATCTCCCTTGAGTTTCAGTTTAAAAAACTTCATCTTGTCGTCATTCTTGCGGGGAGCTTGCTTGATTTTGACGATGACATACTTGTCTTCGTCTTGGGATTGATAAATCACCTCACCTCTAATCGAAAAATAGCCATCTTCAACATCAGGTTCCGAGGGTGGCAAAGATGCGGTAGATGCTTCGTCGCTAGTCTCAATCTCCGCTGCTTCCTGA
This sequence comes from Microcoleus sp. MOSTC5, assembly GCF_036701825.1. Classification (NCBI taxonomy): domain Bacteria; kingdom Bacillati; phylum Cyanobacteriota; class Cyanophyceae; order Oscillatoriales; family Microcoleaceae; genus Microcoleus; species Microcoleus sp. MOSTC5. Next base: position 19,631 of record NZ_JAUBRK010000060.1, read on the forward strand.
TTTTCCTCATCAGAGGACGGTTCGGGAGGTTTCTTGAGCGTTTCCGGCTCCCAAACTCCCATAATCTGGGCGTGCAAGTTGCCGTCTTCTTGCCTGGTGCGGGGATATACCACCCACAAGTGTTCTTGTTCCAGATCCAGGTGATTTTTGACTAAACTCATGACTCTACCCAGCAAAACTGCGTCGATGGCAGTTCCGTCGGCAGCGATCAGCATACCTCGGGTGAATTGTTCTTCTGATTGCGTGTAGCGGCCCCGCACCAAACCAACAGCTCGGTACTGTCTGGGTTCGCTGGGGGGGGGAATGGGATGTTGGCGCATGACGGAGGGTATGTCCTCAGCGCCCTGACTTTCGTTAGCAGCAGTCTCGGCGGTTCCGGGCTGTGCGACTGCGAGCGCTGGATTAGCGCTGGCAGATTCCGAAGGCGCGGATGGCGCGGATGCTGCTGGAGGATTGCTGGGCTGGTCTTGTGGCTTTGTTTTGTCCTTGTCGAGGGCAGAACTGTAGCGTGGTCGTTGCAGCTTATCCTTGGACGCTGGGGCGTCTGTTGGAGTTGGCGATTGATTTTCGTCAACAGGTGCAGCCAACGCCGAAGGCACCGGACTTTCGTCTGGTGTCTCAGGAATGGAATCTGTATCTTTAGGCGGATTGACGGCCAGTTCGCTGGGCTGAGCCTTGCGAGTTGAAGTAGATTTGGACGATTTGGAAGACCGGTTGGGAGAGGGGTTCATAAAAACTCCTTGCAGCGGAGACACATCCCTTAAGGGAAATTAGGAATAAACTGAAGAAACTGCTTTAAAAACTACTAGCACCTGACTTGGGGCTTGCGCCCGGAGGTCTGGTTGTGACCCGTCAACGCCAACTTTCAACGCTACCAGTGCCGATCGGTTGGCTGGCTGCTAAAATCCTTGCGAGCAAGGACTTTAGGAGTTGCTGACCGATCGATCGCCGATCGCGCCGAGTTGGAGTTGCTGGCTAATAGCATTTAGGATATTCAGCTTGCCTATTTTACTTAATCCAATTACCTAACGGGCTGATCCGCCATATTTTCGGTAATTTTTAGCTTGACCAGACTAAATTGGACAGACACCGCAGTCCTTGGGGCTGCGGGTCTGAGTGTCCAAAATTGTTTAGCTAGCATGGAGTTGTGGGTCTGTTACCATATTAGCTGCAAGTAAAAGGCTGCTTTGTCCGTTGGGACTTTGAAGTTAAAAACCTTTACCGTTGCACGGATCTAGTTAAATGGCAGATGCCCCCGGGCGATGCGTTAATTCTTAGAAAATAGTAGATTTTAAGCTGGGATAGTTGAATTATGGAAAAAGCAAACAAGCGTCGTGGGTTGATTACTGTGGTGGTGGTGCTGTCGCTCATCGCTTTTTTGGGATTTTCTCTTGTGCCAATTTTGGACAGTATTCTCAAGGCCAGCCAAGTGCAAAGTCGGTCAACTCCAACGCCTGTTCAGACGGCGCAGTCTGGGGAGAAGCAATCAGAGTTGCTGCAAGCTCAGGCGAGGGGGTACGAATTGGTTTTGCAGCGGGAACCTGACAACGTAACGGCTTTGCGGGGGCTTTTGCAGGTGCGGCTGGAGTTGATCGGACAAGGAGTGGGGGACATTAAGGATGCGATCGGTCCTTTGGAAAAGTTGGCTTCGCTGAATCCCGAGACTACTGAATACGGGATTTTGCTGGCTCAGGCTAAGGAACGCACGGGCGATCGCGAAGGGGCTGCTCAAGCTTACAGGTCAATTTTAGCGTCTAAGCCTGGGGAAATTAAGGCTTTGCAGGGGTTGGTGAATTTGTTGCTAGTGCAGCAGCGGCCGGAAGCTGCGATCGGACTGCTGCAAGATACGCTGAAGGCGGCTCCGGCTGCCAATCAGGCAAAACCGGAAAGTGTTGATGTAACTTCGGTGCAGTTGATTTTGGGACAGGTTTATGCTGTGCAGAAGCGCTACGAGGAGGCGATCGCAATTTACGACGAATCTGCTAAGGCTAATCCAAAAGATTTTCGCCCGACTTTAGGAAAGGCGATCGTGCTGAAGGAACAGGGTAAAACAGATGAGGCAAAAACGCTGTTCGATCGAGCTACTGAGTTAGCTCCTCCTAACTATAAAGACCAAATTAATCAGTTAGCTAGCGGCACTCCTTCGCCATCTCCAACAGCAGGAGATGCCAGTCCCGAACCTGCGGCTTCCCCAACTCCTGAAGGTGCGCTACCGAAACCTTAAGGAAACTGTTGAGTGAAAGACTTTTGAGTTTTAAGTCAAATAGTTTTAAGTAAAAAACTTAATACTTAAAACTCAAAATTTATTGTTTTATTCCAATTTTAAATTTGATCGTATCCGGTCAAATAATGGTTATAACGTTTGTAGTGAGGACTTCAGTCCTTACAAAAAAAGGTAATTTGCTATTGATTGGCGATGAAAGAGCTCAATTGGAGAAATTCCGAGGGGAACAACAACGAGAAATAGCCGAACAAGAAAGATTGCGAGCCGACAGTGCAGAGCAGGCACAACAAGCTGAAACTCAGACAAGAAGGGATGCAATTCCCCGATTGTTGGGAATGGGTTTGAGTGCCGAACAGGTGGCACAGGCGTTAAGTTTATCTGTGGAGGAAGTGCGACAGAGCGATCGGGGATGAGGCGCTCGCACTCAATCACTTTATCCCGATCTCTGATTCAGTAGCTTGAGAAACAGGCTGAATTTTACCCAAGCGATAAGCTGTTAAAGGACTATTCCGAATATCTGCTTCTATCTGGGCAATCAGTTCATCAAGTGCAAAATTAAGACTGTCAAACTGCCGACAGACTTCGCGCATTTGAGTAACTGTCTGCTTAACTTTTTCTGGTTCTGGAAGTTGCGGTTGTTGAGTCATAGTAGGTTCCAATCACTCTTAGCTTCTCGGACAGTAGCTTCTGGGGCCTCGGCTGTAGCTTCAGCTTGTTCTATGGTTTAAGTCAGTAGTTCTATCGTAGCAGCAGGAGCGATCGGCTGAAATTCAGAAATTCGCAGGAGCAGGTTAGAAAGGCGAGAATAGGAAGAAGTAGCTCGTTTTCTGATGTTTGTCAATTGCTCTAGCACAGAAGCAGTTGCCTCGGTTTCTCCAAATATTTCAAAAATAGATGGTTTGGTTGCTTTCGCTTGATTGAATAGCTGCACAAGTTGACTTAGAATTAGTATAATTAGCTGTCTGCCTTAGAGATTAGGAAAATGTCAGGTTTAAAGCGTGGTAGTAGTGAACGTTCTAACAGATATTCTGAGTCCAAGTACACAAATTGGTCTCAGTATAATCCCTTTGACCTAGAAATTTCTACACTTCCAGATGATTTAAAGTGTGAAATTAATATTGAAACAGATACAGCAATAGTACCTATCTATATACGAGATTTACATACTGATTTTATTCGTCCTGTTGAGGCAGAAGACGTGAAGGAATTATTAAGCTATGTCCCCTCAGATTTTCTTAATTCCTTACATGGCATCTATCTTCTAGGAGGCACTTCTAAACAGCTTAGGGCATCTAAGAAGCATTTTCGGTACGGCTGTTATAAGTCCAGACGAATTTATCTATATGCTTTTCCTCGCCGGATGCTCTATGAGAATTGGGGAAAACTTCCAAAGCCAACTATTGTTGAGGAATATAAACGGATGGGGGCTCAATGGAAGCAGAATAATTCAAGTTGGTGGCTAAAATTTGAGAGATCGACCCTCAAGCGATTTTACTTGTTTGACGTACTGCTGCATGAATTGGGTCATCATGTAGACAAACGAGTTTGGAGTCGAGATACTGAATCTGCTGAGCGTTATGCAGAATGGTTTGCTCGGGAGTATTTTCGATTAATTTCACAGTAATTAGGGTGCGTCAGCCATTTGGTACTTATGTAAAAAACGAAATTTATTGAGGGCTGACGCACCCTACAAAATACTGCGGAGGAAGTTACGGATGATGGTGGAGAGTGAGATAGTGGGAGGGAAATTGGGGAAAAGGGCGATCTTAATAGACTTCATCATGAGAACCCATTTTGAGCAATAAAATAGCTTCCTCTTCATCTTCTGGATCGGTCACAAACTCAAATAAAATCCGATAATCATAATCTATTGAACACGACCAGATACCCGATAAATCTCCTGTCAGTTTGTGAGTTCGCAAGCTGGGGTTAAAGCAGTCTTCAGACAAAAGTTCAAGCGTAGCTTCAATTAAAAGGCGAAGCTGAGGATTTTTACGAACTAACTTTTTGAAAGTACGAATAGATTTGGGAGTCCAACCAATTTTCATCAATCATCTAACTCCGCCATAAAATCGGCTACCGACCCAAATTTAACATTGCCCTCAGCATACTCTTGACGAACTTCTGCCACTTCCTTGAGTAATTCATTTCGTCGCTGTTGTTGCAGACGATTCTGAAGAATATCTAGAAGCATCGCTTGATCTTCTAATGATAAAACTTCTACAGCTTCAAGAGCTTGCTGGAATTGAGATGTCTGTGTCGTTTTACTCATATTTTTTTGCTACTTATAATCACGATATTTTGTATTTATTTTAGCAAGACTTATCCTAAGCTAGCATTTTTTAGTTGTGATGTGGAGAATTCCTGAGACGACTTTCAAAATGAACAAATTAGGTGTGAACTGCCCGCCCTACAAATTAATACCACATTTGCATCTTCTACAATCGCTTCTCACCCGTACATCCTAAAGCAATCTACAAGGCGAGCTCACTCAGTAGTCACCTAGAGCTTTACGAACCTCGATTTCTTCAGCAGCGATTTCGATGGCTTCTGGAACCCTTTGTTTATCGATAATGCCTGCATCAATGAGTGCATCAACGATCAAAGCCACTAGCTGCTCGCTTGTTAAAGTTGATTTGGCTTCTTCGTTCTTAAATTCCTTTTCGGGAAGTTCGCGCATTGTTTTCTTTATCCCCTTTTTTTGCCGTTTAATTAGTAAGGTGGGCATCGCCCACCCTACTAATTAATACTTCCTCTCCTGTGGCTCAAACATCGTAATCGCTACCGGCATATAAGCCAAATCAATCCCAGCAGGCGAATAATACGCCATTGTATGCTTTAAGAAATTGCCGTCATCGCGCTCAGTAAAATCTTCCCGCGAATGAGCTCCTCGACTTTCCTGACGGTTCAAAGCAGAAGTTAAAATCATTTTTCCGACAATTATCAAACTCCGCAACTCCAAAGCTTCCACAATTTCCGTATTCCACAACTTGCCTTTATCGTCTAAGTAAACCTCCTCATATTGTCGCTCTAAATCCTCCAATTTTTTTAAACCTTCCTGCATCAATTCGGCGCTACGAAATACGCCACAATACTCAGTCATAGTATCTTGATACTGCTGTCGCACTTGATTGATGCGGTATTTTCCGGGACGTTCTAAAAGTGCTTGAATTTGCTCTTTTGCTTCCGTAATATAACGCTGTTCGTCTACGGCAGGTAACTTGCGATTTTGCACGAATTGTGCTATGGTTGCGCCAGTAACTTTGCCGTAAACGACGCATTCCAAAAGCGAGTTGCTGCCCAAACGGTTGGCGCCATGAACGGACACGCAAGCTGCTTCCCCCGCTGCAAAAAAACCGTCCACCAAACTGTCAGGACTGCTGCGAACTTGCCCGCTAACATTAGTAGGAATTCCCCCCATTGAATAGTGAACGGTAGGGCGCACGGGCATCGGCTGATTTACAGCATCAATTCCTAACAAACGGTGGGCTTCTTCCCAAGCAAAAGGAATTTTGCTCATAATTTTTTCGCGTCCCATGTGCCGCAAATCGAGATAGATAAAGGGGCCGCCGGCACTACCATCAACATTAATTCCTCGGCCGGCGCGAATTTCTATGGATATTGACCGCGAGGTGATATCTCTGGGCGCTAATTCCATCCGCGACGGGGCATAATTCGCCATAAATCGATCGCCCTCTGAATTAATCAAATAAGCGCCTTCGCCCCGCACAGCCTCGGAAATCAGCACTCCCACGGGATACAAACCAGTCGGGTGAAACTGCACGAATTCCATATCTTCCAGCGGCAATCCAGCTAAAGCCGTCATCGCCAAACCGTCTCCCGTCGAGGCGTAATCGTTCGACGTGGTATTGTAAACTCGGCCGTAACCGCCCGTGGCAAACATCACCGCCTTAGCACGGACAACCTCAATTTGACCGTCTAGCAGGCGGTACATAACTACCCCCTTGGCTTGGCCTTCTTCCAAAATCAGGCGGGTAACGTACCACTCCTGATAGATGTGAACCCCGTAACGGCGCAGATTGTTGACCAATTCGTGGAGGATGGCGTGACCGGTTTTGTCGGCGGCGTAGCAGGTGCGGCGGTGGGAATGTCCGCCGAAAGCGCGCTGGGCAATTCTGCCGTCTGGGAGGCGGGAGAAGAGGACTCCCATGTGTTCTAAATCTATGACTACACCGGGTGCTTCGCGGGTGAGGATTTCTACCGCGTCTTGGTCGGCTAAATAGTCTGAACCCTTTACTGTGTCGAAGGCGTGGGCTTTCCAACTGTCTTCGGGATCGACATTTTGCAGGCTGGAGGCCATCCCACCTTGGGCTGCGACGGAGTGCGATCGAATCGGGTGAGTTTTGGCAACTACAGCTACCTTTAAACTGGGGTCAGTCCGGGCAATTTCTACTGCGGCGCGACAACCTGCTAAACCGCCGCCTACAATGATTACGTCGTGTTCTAGCATTTCTTTTAATTATTTTGAGTGTTCTGCTCAACTTATGGTGACGCAAAAAAAAACTTCCTACCAAAAGAGCAGGAAGTTTTTTAACTTTTGATTTGAATGGAAAATCTAAAGTTAAATTTTCAAATTGGACTAGCCGGCGCTTTCGGCAGGGTTCTGAAGCGACTGATTTCCCGTTGCAGAAGGTTGAGGTTCCGTACCGGGTTCTACAGCAAGCACTTCAATGTTATTTAGTAAAGTTGTAACGAAAGCAAACAGCAAGAAGGGCAGAGACAGCACTAAAATCAAGCCGACGGTAGCCAAGGCGTAGATTTGGCGGGCGCTACTCCACAAGGCGAGTGCCGACGCTAGACTCAGGAAGATGACTATCAGCCAAACAATGATTTGACCGTAAATGTCGCCAAAGGTGAGGGTACATTTAAGGCGATAGTTTTGGATGTTATTCATTTGATGCCTCTGGAGATTGCTATTACGACTTGTCCAAAAATACTTTGACAGTGCGTCAATGCCCACTGTAAATTTCTAAGTTTAGCTGCCGCAACTTGGTTTTGGGGTTGTTGTAAACATTCTTTAATAAGTTGCCACAACACTTGGTATATTTTTGCTGCTGACTGGGAATTTCTGCCGAAACAGTTGGCGATCGCACTCCAACGCCTAGAAACCCGGTTTTGTAGTGTTTTGGCGGGCTGACTAGAAGTAAACGCGCCAAAAAAACAAGGTGATGACCGCCCGTGCGTCCAGGATTACGAAACAAAGGCATAAGGGGAAAGTCTACTTTTTGAGGGAGCCCCGACTTGGTAAAGTAATGTTAAGCTTCATGAGAATAGAATCCACCTTTATAGCCTCCCACCTGTCTTTTTGCCCATGTCTTCAGAGAGCAAATTGCTGATTTCGCGCTGTTTCCTGGCTGGTTTGGGAACGCAAACGTTTGTGTACCGCGAAGACCGGATTCCCCAAGAGAGTCCGGTGCTGGTGGTGAGCAATCACCGCAGTTTCTTAGATCCTGTGCTGCTGACGGCGGCTTTGGGTCGATCGATCCGCTTTGCTTGTCATCATTACATGGGTCAAGTCCCCGTGATTCGGGAAGTTGTCACCAGTTTCGGCGCTTTCCCCTTGGAAGCACCGGAGCACCGACAGCAGCATTTTTTCTCTCAAGCGACAGCGCTGCTGCAAGGCGGGGAGATGGTGGGGGTGTTTCCAGAGGGTGCAGAACCGATGGTGAAGCTAACTGGGCCGAATACTGTGGGGAAGTTTCAGCGGGGATTTGCTCATTTGGCTTTGCGGGCTCCGGTGCGGGATTTGGCGGTTTTGCCGGTGGCGATTAGTTCTTTTGAGGAACACTCGGTACGATCGGGTGTACCGCTCAAGTTGTTGAGTTTTTTCGATCCTTCGGAACCGCTGTTCGATCGATCGGGGTGGCATCCTGTGATAGTTTATCAGCGAGTTAATGTTTTAATCGGCCGGCCTTACTGGATTACTGTCGATCGACAGCAGCAATATCGAGGCAAAAAAGCCAAAGCTGTTGTTGCTGAACTCACAGACCACTGTCAGGGGGAAATTGCAGAATTACTCCAACGAGGTTGTTTGTAAGTTTGTTGACTGTTGACTGTTGACTGCTGACTGTTGGCTGGTGTCAGATTTCCCATCTAAAATCTAAAATCTAAAATCTAAAATCGATTGACTTGAATCATGGCAAATGCTAACAACAAGGTTCGTTTCCTAACCCCCAAACCGCCGAAACCAGATCGCCCTTTATTTGTATTTCTGCCCGGTATGGATGGCAGCGGTTTGCTGCTGCGACCGCAAATTTCTAAATTAGCAAATCATTTCGACATTCGCTGCTTAACGGTACCGGCTGACGACATGGCTAGTTGGGACGTACTGGTTAGCGAAACAATTGCCTTAATTGAAGCAGAAAAGCAAGCCGGAAAGCCGCAGCGGCCTGTTTATCTTTGTGGCGAGTCATTTGGGGGCTGTTTAGCGATGAAAACTGTTTTAGAAGCTCCTCAATTGTGCGATCGATTAATGTTAGTCAATCCAGCTTCTTCGTTTCGACAGCAGCCTTGGGTGCAGTGGGGATCGTACCTGACTCAGTGGCTGCCGGCCAACCTTTATCCGCTGTCGGTAATCGGTCTCTTGCCGATATTAGCATCCTTAGGAAAGATTGGGCGCGACGATCGGCGAGCTTTGCTAGAAGCGATGCAAGCAGTACCGCAAAATACGTCTGTGTGGAGATTGGCGTTAGTGCGATCGTTTAATGTTGACGAAAATCAGTTGCGCGGCATCAAACAGCCGACGCTAGTAATTGCTAGCGGTGCGGATCGGCTGCTGCCTTCTTTAGTAGAAGCGAAGCTTTTAGTCAAGGTAATTCCCAATGCTGAAATGGTGCTGCTGGCTAACAGCGGTCATGCTTGTTTGTTAGAAACAGATGTTAACCTTTACGGCATTATGCAAGCTCGCAATTTTTTGACAAAATCCGAAGAAAACCTGTCATTAGTCAATAGTCATTAGTCATTAGTCATTAGCTATGACTTCTCACTTATGAGTCAGTGGGGTAAAATTAGAGATGGGGCGAGCGGTAAAGTTCCTATCCAAAACCCGCCCTGACACTCATTAGTAAGTGCCTAAATACAAGCAACTAATGACTAACAACTAATAACTAATGACTAATGACTAATAACTAATTAAGATTTAGCCATTTTTGAGCGTTAAGCCGCTGGACTACGCCAAAAACCATGAGGTCTAGAGTAACCTTACGCTCGTCTATCAAAAAAGGCTCTAAAGTGCTGGTTTTGGTATTATTTTCAGCGCAGGAAAATGCTCTTTGACTTTGAATATTTTCTTGAGGAAAATACAGGTTAAATTGGCGCTCACCTTCTTGGAATTTACCAATTACCTGCCAGCAATCGCCGGCGGAACTCATGCCAGCAACGGGAAGTTTTTGCTTCATCAAACTCACCTCTAAATCCTTAACGCCCTGCTTAGTTAAAGCAGTTTGCAAGGCGGGCAAATAATCTTGTTGAATAAAATCCGCAAAGGGCTTGTCTTCAACAGCAGGTGCTTTTTCCTTTTTGGCTTTAGCTGGGGGCTTGTCGCCGTCCGCCTTGGCTGCGGGCTTTTTAGCAGCAGCCTGAGGCTTGTCAGTGCTGGGCAAGTCAGTTGTCTCGGAGGCGTCGGAACTCGGAGCGTCCTCGATCGCAGCACTGGGAGTTTCCGATTCGCCAGCGGTAGGATTTTTCGGTTCTTTCTTGGCTGCGGGCTTTTTAGCAGCAGCCTGAGGCTTTTCAGTGCTGGGAATGTCGGTTGTCTCGGGTGCGTCGGAACTCGGAGCGTCCTCGCTCGCAGCACTGGGAGTTTCGGATTCGCCAGCGGTAGGATTTTGCGGTTCTTTCTTGGCTGCGGGTTTTTTAGCAGCAGCCTGAGGCTTTTCAGTGCTGGGAATGTCGGTTGTCTCGGGTGCGTCGGAACTCGGAGCGTCCTC
>NZ_JAUBRK010000060.1:29903-50788 GCF_036701825.1 Microcoleus sp. MOSTC5
GCTCGCAGCACTGGAAGTTTCGGATTCTCCAGCGGTAGGGTTTTGCGGTTCTTTCTTGGCTGCGGGTTTTTTAGCAGCCGGCTCAGGCTTGTCAGGGCTGGGAAAGTAGCTTGTCTCGGGTGCGTCGGAACTCGGGGCGTTCTCGATCGAAGCACTGGGAGTTTCCGATTCCCCAGCAGTAGGATTTTGCGGTTCTTCTGGCATTAACGTTTCCTTTTAAAAGTGATCGGTAAGGAGTTGTGAGTGCAGGTGCGGGCGATCGACTTTCTCTATCGCACACAGTTTTTATCGAAAACCAACCTGAGAGAATGGCTAGTCCAAAAAATTTGAACTCACAACACTCTCAGAGGGCGATCGCCCGCAAACATCACAACTCTTGAGATTATTCTAAATCTCTGCGACAGCTCGTTCAATCAAACGGCGGGCGAGAGTTTGAACACCGGTGTGTTCGTAGTAGTTGGTACTAATGTCGAGGAATGCGCCCACGTAGTCCACCTTATCAGCAGAAATGTCTACAAAATTCTGCAAGTGGCCGAGTACGTTTTGGGGAGTCAAACCTCGATCGCTCACAAAAGAGCTCATCCAGCCAGAAACCGAGTTAAAGCTTTCGCCAATAAAGCCGAGTTGGCCTGCGGGAGAGCCGCCTGGAATCTGGTCGCCGATCGACTTGAAGGCCTGATTATCTTGCAAATCGCTAGGGGAGAGCTTTTGAATCCAAGACTGAGTTGCCATGATAAAGTCTGGGCCCAGGGGGATCAAACCGTCGAAACAAACCAAAGCAGCCATCCGCATCAGGGATTCGCCACCGTAATCGCCCAAAGATCCGGCAAAATCGCCGATGCTGTCGCCGGGAAGGCCGTTGATTTGGCAAAAAGCGAGCAACTCAGTGACTAACTTCAGAGAAAGGTCGATCGTTTGAGCTTTTTCAGCCTTGGGAGTTATATTGCCGAGGAACGACAAAAACGAGACATTTTCCGCAACTTTATTAGCGAGGGCGGCACTGCCCAAAGCCTTGTCGGCACTGTCAATAGTTTGGTAAAGCCACAGAGCGCGCTGGTAGCCCTGAGACTTATCGTTGTAGAGGTAGATGGCGCGCTCGCCGATTTGCTGGATCAGTTCTTCGTCTGTTTCGCCAGTAACGGTGCGAATAGTATTTTCAAAGCCAACTAAATTGTTCCACTCGCCGGGAACCACAAAGTCAAGCGCTCGCAGGGCTTTGACAGTCATGTTGTCTTTAGGCAGTGTATCGACTAATTCAAAGACTGTTTTGCTCACAAAAAACTCCTTTTGCTAGAACGGGAATCAAAGCTATTACTTTTGGCAGATGGCAAGAACTTCACAGTCTTATTTTGGCAGACTTAGTTCTAATAGCGCCAGACTGGAGTCGGGCGCGGAGTTTGACCATAGACATTGCTACTTGACGCGAGCGAGGCCACCGAGGTTAAATTTTGACAGCCAAGCTTCGCGATCGCTAGCGGTAAAAGACGGATCGCGGGATTGAACTTTCACCTGATAGCGATTTGCCACTAAAACAGCGGTGATATTAGCACCCTGATTAACTGCGGGATAGCCGCCGATTTGCTTGGTACTTTGCTGAAATTTTGCGCCTGCCGAGGGGTTGCCGGCAATGTCGTTAATCGAGAGCATCGCCACATTTTTACCGCCTTTGTTCAGCTTAGCTTCAGCAAAACCGGATTTTTCTTGAGCGAAGACGCGATCGAATCCACCGCCAGAAGACGGGAAGTATTTATTTAATTGGCCGCCTGCAACTGCCTTTTTGGGCAGGTTTTGATTACTAGCACTTGATTTGTCAGCAGTTGTCTGCCTGGCTTGAGCAGGTTTTTGGGTGCTTTCCTGCTGGGCTTTGTCCCAGCGGGAGGGAGCTTGGGTTTGACCGCAGGCGGTCACCAGCAGAAGTACCGAGATCAGGAATGGAGCTAAGATTCGGCGTGCGGGGGAAAATTGCATCGCTGTCTCCTCATGAATAAGTTTCCATAACAATTGTGGCTTAGAATTTGGCAATTTGTGTTCCCTAAGCGGATAATTTGTCTTATTTGTAAAAAAATCCTCTGCCTGCCGGCAGAGGATTTTTCGGCAATTACGAGTTCTGAAGTAAGAAAACTGAAAGATTGCTCCACAGATAAATTCTGGGGATGGGGGTAAAGAAACTAAGTTTTGTGATTGCCAGCAATCTCAAAACAATTTTTGCTGATTTTCCCTAGATTTATCTAGAAATTTCAGAGAAATTGTTCGTCAATCGTTTTACTTCGGCTTTCCAACTTAGGTCTTACTTTCGGGGTAAGGCTCAGGCGTCGCTTTCAATGTAGATAAACAACAAACCCATTACCACAACCGGCATTAACCATGTAATAACCGGAATCAAAATCCAAGGCAAGAAAGAAGCAGCGTAGGAACCTGTCATATCTAATTCTCCAAACTAAAGTTAGTGTGTTCCAACAGGGGTATTTGGCAGTGAAACCTAATTGTTGACTAAACCCCGGAAAATGGCGTCAACGCCGTTAAAGTTTTCGAGTAAGAAATAGGCAGCAAAGACGCCGCTCATCCCGCCAATGAAGAAACCAGCGGTAAGCTGGCTCCACCCTTCAGCATTTCTGAGGGAATCGGGAGTCATGGGATTAGCACTAGGGTAGCTGGTGTTGTCTTGCTTGAAAGACACCAAACCGTAAGCAGACATACCTAGTGTGCCGAGCAGAACTAAAACGAGGGCTGTAATTAATCCCCCGAGATTAGCTGCTTCGGGATAATCCCGCAGGGGTCCGAAGACGATTTCGGGGCCGACGAGGAAATAACCGTGGGCCAAACCGATTTCTAGACCTCGAACTAGGGGCGAGAGTCCTTTGCGGTAAGCGGGCAAGTTCCCAATGAATGCTTTTGTGAAATCAGAAGCACTGATGGGAGTTGCTAGATGACCCGTGAAGGGGTCGCCGTTAAAGGGTTTAATAAGCTCTGCATCTCTGGGATCGGCCATATTCTGTTTGTCCTCGCAGTTTAATAAAGTTGAGGCGTTCAAGTCATATTTTACGCAGGGACGTGTTTCCTATTTACATAATTAACGGTGAGCTTTAGAAAAGTTCACTATTCTTTAGTTTTCAGAAGAATTTTTCTTTTGTCCCTTATACCAGAAAGCGAGTCGATCGGGCGACACTCCCAGGAAATAAGCGATGATTACTATTTGATTAATGGCGGTGGTTTTGATGACCCCAAGCTGCTGCCAGCGACGGGCGGAGGTCAGCACTGGCTGGGGTACTATTTCGATGCGGCCTTGTTTTTTCAACCGGCGCACGAATTCAAAGTCTTCCATGAGGGGCAAGTCGGGAAAACCGCCGATTTTGTCAAAGGTAGCTGCTTTGAGGAAAATGGCTTGATCGCCGTAGGGCATTTGCAGAAAGTTCGATCGCCAGTTTACCCCTGTTTCTACCAGACGCAGACAGAGCCTGCGGGCGTCAATCTTGAGTTGAAAGGCCCCCGCTACTGCGGACGGTTTAGCGAGTGCCTCACGCGCGCCAGAGTCGTACCCGCGAGGTAAATGAGTGTCGGCGTGGAGAAACAGCAGGATGTCTCCAGTAGCTGCGGCTGCACCTGCATTCATTTGAACTGCGCGACTTGGGGCCGTGCAGATAACTCGGATGCCCAAAGATTTTGCTATATCTGTAGTACCGTCGCTGCTGCCGCCGTCGGCGACAATTATTTCGACATTTTTTGCCTGAAGGGCGGTGGAGATCACTGGGGCAATTGTAAGTGCTTCATTTAAGACGGGAATTATAATAGAAATTTTGAGATTGCGATTTTCTGGCGGCATACTGAATTAAGCAGCCCGTGAGATAGAGGGCGGGTTTTGTACAAAGCTTATCTGTTATTTGCTAATTTTTTACGCCTGACCAGCGCCTAGATTCGGCTTTGATCTGAGAGGGCGGGTTTTGTACAAATGTGAGTTCTTATTATTTGCTACTTTTTAGCTTTTTATCGCGCCTGCGAGTATTCTCCCAAGCGCTGTCTAACCGCTGCATTTGGTTAGACAAATACACTTAATATATTATGACATTCTGGTTTCAGGATCGAGTAAATTTTTATAATCAACTAGGATAAATTATCTTAGTTAATATAATTAAAATCGACTTTAGTTATTTCAATATATTAATATCTAAACCGCGCAGGTCTTCTGGTCGATCGATATCTGCAAGAGTGGGAAGATAAGCAATATTGAGGTCGAGATTTTGGGCGATCGCCTGCGTACAAGCAAATACCTCACTGGTTCCCCACTGAATGCCACCGAACAATTCCGGTATCGTTCGCCGCAGCCCGATCAGATAATAACCTCCGTCTTTTGCCGGCCCCAAAACTAAATCGTGCTGGCTGAGTTGCTCAAAAGCTTGTGCCATGATTTCTGCTTTCAAACCAGGACAATCAGTGCCGATAATTGCAGTTTTCTCAACCCCTGAATAAAAAGACTTTTCAAATGCTGCTGTCATTCTTGCGCCCAAATCGCCGTCTCTTTGATTTTGACAAATAATATCATTTCCTAACCACTCTTGCATCAGTTGTTGGCTGCCGCCGGATCGGTGAATTTCTACGGATAATCGGCGGGATTTTTGGAGAGAGAGAGCGCAGGCGATCGTCCGTTGGGCCATCAAGCGGTGAAGGTTGGCAGCGCCTGTTTTTCCCAGCACCGGAATTAGTCGAGTTTTGGTCGTTCCCGGTTCGGGATAGCGAGTGAAAACAATCAGTTTTTCCGGCATCATTTATCGTTCATGAGTTTTAAAGGAACCTCACAGGCGCAGAGGCGCAGAGGAACAGAAGAGAAAGAGTTTGACAACTGATTCACGGATTGCCGATCGATGTTGATGGGTTAGGCGAGGATTTAATTTAATCGCCGCGCCCAACCCAGCATACAATATATTTACTTAAAAATAGCGAGGGGTTAGCTCATTTCTAGCATTCGCTGGATGGGCTGCAAGGCTGCTAGTTGAATATCTAGGGGCATGGTAATTTCGGGGGTTTGATTTTTTAGGGAGAGATACAATTTTTCCAAGGTATTTAATCTCATGTGCGGGCATTCGTTGCAAGCGCAGTTATTATTGGTGGAAGGAGCGGGGATGAAGCGTTTGTGCGGAGCTTGTTTTTGCATTTGGTGAATGATTCCCGGTTCAGTCGCGACAATAAAAGCTTGGCTAGAACTGGACTGAGAATATTTGAGCAAGGCAGTGGTGGAGCCGATGTAATTGGCGTGGCGCAGCACGGGAGGTTCGCATTCTGGGTGGGCAATTATTTCGGCTTCGGGATTTTCGATTTTGAGTTGAACTATCTTTTTTTCTGAGAAGTTTTCGTGGACGATACAGGCTCCTTGCCATATCTCCATGTTTCTGCCGGTTTGTTCCATGACATAGCGGCCGAGATTGCGATCTGGCCCAAAAATTATAGGCTGATTTTTGGGAATTTGGTTGACAATTTTAACAGCGTTAGAACTGGTGCAAATTATATCGCTCATTGCCTTAATTGCGGCGGTACAATTAATGTAGGAAATTACCAAATGTCCTGGTCGATCGGCTTTGAAAGCTGCAAAGGCTTCGGGAGGGCAACTGTCGGCGAGGGAACACCCAGCATTTAAGTCTGGCAGCAATACTAATTTGTCTGGATTGAGTATTTTTGCGGTTTCGGCCATGAAATGAACTCCGGCAAAAACTATGACATCGGCGCTGGTGTTGGCGGCTTTGCGGGCAAGTTCTAGGGAGTCGCCAATGAAGTCTGCGATGTCTTGAATCTCGGAGTCTTGGTAATAGTGGGCGAGAATGACGGCGTTCAACTCTTGTTTGAGGGCGTTAATTGCTGCAAACAAGTCGTCGGGCAGTCGGGTTTGAGTCAAGTTCGGAGCAGGTGCGGTGGTAAACACAGTTAGAATATTCCGGTGAAGGTGGCGAAGACAGCTAAAGTGTATTTTGAATTATAGTTGAATTCACCAAAAAGTGCTGGCTGTTCAGTGGAGCCAATCTAAAATCTCAAATCTAAAATCCAAAATAGGCTGGGGGAGAGTGCAAAAATTGGTCGCTGTTTCTTATGCTGAGTAAGAAGGGGCTAGGGATCGATCGCACATGACAAATCACATGAATAAAGCTAAATCTATCAAAATTGCGGTGGTGGGGGACGTTCACGATCTGTGGGAACCTGAAGACGGCGAGGCCTTGAAGCATCTGGACGTTGATTTGGTGCTGTTTGTGGGGGATTTTGGCAATGAGTCGGTGGAGGTGGTGCGGGCGATCGCCCAATTGGACATTCGGAAAGCAGCAGTTTTTGGGAACCACGACGCTTGGTACACGGCGACAGAGTGGGGCCGCAGTCAGTGCCCTTACGATCGAACTCAAGAAAATTGGGTGAAACAGCAGTTAGATTTGATGGGAGAAGCTCACGTCGGTTACGGGAAACGGGATTTTCCCGAATTGGGCGTAACTGTGGTGGGAAGCCGCCCGTTTACTTGGGGGGGCTCGGAGTGGAAGTACGGGGATTTTTACTCGGAGTGGTTTGGGGTAGAAAGTTTTGAGGAGTCGGCGCGGCGCATAGCAGCGGCTGCGGCGGATGCCGATTGCGAAAATGTGATTTTTTTGGGTCACACGGGCCCAACGGGGTTAGGAGAGGCTCCTGAAGACCCCTGCGGGCGAGATTGGAAGCCGCTGGGAGGGGATTGGGGCGACCCGGATTTTGCGGAGGCGATCGATCGAACTCGGAGTTCTGGGAAGCACATACCTCTGGTAACTTTTGGTCATATGCACCACAAACTGCGGCACACGAAGCAGGAGTTGCGGAAGTCGCTGGAGGTGAGTGCGCAGGGTACGGTGTATTTGAATGCGGCCAGCGTACCGCGAATTGTGGAGAGAGAGTGCTCGAAACTGCGCAATTTCTCGATCGTCCTGCTGGAAAATGGAGCAGTGTCGGAAGTGTCTATGGTATGGGTAGGCGAAGATTTCGCGGTAGAAAGAGAACAAATTCTTTATCGGCGCACTGAATCTGCGGCTATTTGTAGTTAGAGACATTTGCTGGTATGATAAAATTTATGCGCCCGGAGAGGTGGCAGAGTGGTCGAATGCGCTCGACTTGAAATCGAGTGTGGCAGTGATGTCACCGTGGGTTCAAATCCCACCCTCTCCGTTTAATAATTCTCTTGTCCGTTAATGGTTTCAGATTCTCTATTGCCTCAAGAGTTCCCTTTTCCGCTCATCTTTGGCTCACTCGTGGTATTTCCCCAAAAAAAACACCCCCGCAGGGGTGCTGTTGCTTACCAGGTAATTTTTCTAGTCAACTGACTCAACTAAACTCTTCCTCATCCGCCGGGTCGCCGTAGGGGTCTTCGCTGGCCGGACTCACGTCGCCGAACATTCCAGCATCCGCTACGTAGTCAGCGGGGTCGCCGTAGGGGTCTTCGCTGGCCGGACTCACGTTGCCGAACTGTCCGTAGTCGGTACCGGCGTTGTCGGCGGGGTCGCCGTAGGGGTCTTCGCTGGCCGGACTCACGTCGCCGTACTCTCCGGGATTTGAGGCATCTTCGTAATTGCCGTCAGCATCGACTTGCTCGCTGTCTGACCCGACGACCGCATCTTTTAACTTCCGGAAAAATCCGTCTACCATGATAAAGTTCCTCTTTTTTATGTGTTGAAAAATGGCTGTTTTAGATTAAGAATCTCAGATTTAAGTGAAAATCACGAAATCGGCAATCTAAAATCTCAAGTGGTTAGGCTACTGTGCCGGAACAGGACTTGTAGCTTCCGGCACGGTAGTAAGGTCTCGACCGGTAGTTTGGTTGTTGTACCCCTGGAATTCGCGGTAACGCGATGCCTCGGACTCCGGAACTGTAATTCCTTCAGGCGGGGGCGTTACCCAGACCGCGCGATTCTGGGCATCGCGGTAGTAAACGCGACCGTTTTTGGAAAGGTAATGTTTTCCCTGCGGCCCCTTTTCTTGTTTATTTTTGTACTGATTGTAGATGTAGTAAAGGGCGGCTGCTCCTGCTAAAGTAATCCCTACTTTTTGAGCAGTGTTGAGTCCTTTTTTAGCTTGTGGCGTAGGAGTGGAGCCGCGATTAGGTTGCACTCCTCCAGCGCGAGTATTATCAACAGGAGGCGGAGTAACGGAACTTGGCTCACTAGAACCGCAAGCACTCATAAACGGAAAGGTCAGCAGCGTTGTCAGCAGCAGAGCCATGAAGCGCGATCTTTTGGGTTCGGGTTTGATTGTGTTCATTGCCGCTCCGAATTGTCGGGATTATAGGTAGAGTGTGTTCTGGCGAGGTTGAGGAACCTGAGCTGCTGCCAACAGTTTTTAGAGTAAATTAATTTCTCAAAGCAATTGTGACAAAAAAAATAGTTGCTGAGAACTTAACAGCGCAGCTACAGTATGGCGTTTATGGCGTTTCTATTTTAATTATCCTCAAGTCTCTCGAAAATTTCCTCTTTCCAGGGATATAAATAAAGTTTCTTTTATTTCAGTCCGCAGGTATATGCCAATGCGCGCCTTCAGGTAATAATAAATTCCGTTTGTGGACTGCTCAAAGGAAAGTGAAGCAGACGGACGGGACGAGTCCGAAGCTCAAAGCAGCACTGGCAAGGGAAAGGAGGCGGGATGTATAAGTCTGGCGGTGTTTAATTGCGCCGGACTGCTTGACTCAGATGCCGACAATTTTGTTGTGGAAATTCTGGAGAGGTCGATCGCACTATTGTAGAAATCTATTAACCGCGATAGAAATCCCCCGCAGCTTTTCGGATATTTATGAAATTAAAGAATTTATTTACTGCTGGATTGTCCATCGCAGTTGTATTTACTGCGGCAAAATATCTAAATTTTTCAAATCAACAAAACCAAGTCAAGGAATTGCTGCAAACAAAACAGTGTCCCGAATGCAATTTCAGCAATGCCAACCTCAAAGGATTAGACTTGCAAGGAGTCAACTTGCAGGGAGCAAACCTAGAAGGTGCTAACTTATCAGGAGCAAAATTGGCAAATGCCAACCTCAAAAATGCCAACTTAAATAGAGCCAACCTGACGGGAGCTGATTTGGGCTGTGCTGGTATCACTTTCAACCTTGAGGCTAATGAAAAAGAAGCAAATATGGATTTTAATGTCACGGCTGTTCCAGAACAGAACAACCCAGAAAATGCAGTAGTTGGTTTCAAGATGAAAGCAACGGATCGAGGGGCGACAATGCGTTTTAACCTGATGGGATGCGCTGACCTATCGAATGCTAGCTTGCAAGAAGCTCAAATGCCAGATGGCAAAATTCACCCTTAGTAAGACTAGCAAATAATGTTTAAATCAATTAAATCGAAAGAAAACCGCTGCCTAAAAAACAGGCAGCGGTTTTTTAAGAAATTAACTGCACGCCTAAAATTAGTGAGCAGAACCGTTACCGTGATACTTGTCAGTATCGTAGAATCCGTTTTTTGTGCCGAAGAACAGACAGCAAACGGTGAAAACTGCTGTCAAGACTGCTAAAACTAACTTAACGTCCATAATTTACCTGCTGTTATTGAGTGAGTGCAAATACTCAGATTGTAGAATCTTTTTGGCTGGCGCGGCCATCTACCAGCGTAGCGCCAGATTTGCTGGGATGCTCGCTGGTGCGGCAGTTTCCTGACGGCGAGACAATTCGGGGAATTATTGTCGAAACCGAAGCTTACGGCCCGGGAGACCCCGCTTGTCACGCTTACCGACAGCGCACTCCTCGCAATGAGGTAATGTTCGGGCCTGCGGGTATGAGCTACGTTTACTTAATCTACGGGATGTATCACTGTTTTAATGTGGTGACGGATGCAGAGGGAGTTGCTAGTGCAGTGCTGATTCGAGCTTTGCAGGTAGATGCGGTTCCCCAAGAATTCGCTGGAATTCCCGAGAAGAAGCGATCGCGCCTCGCCGCCGGGCCTGGGAAACTGTGTAAGGTACTGAAGATAGATCGAACTTTAAGCGGTTTTCCCTTGGGTGCAGGCCAACCGCTGCGGTTAGAACACCGGAGCGATCGCTTTCAGCAAGCTGTGGAGGAGGGTACAATAAATTTTGTGCAAACTACGCGGATCGGAATTTCTCAAGGAATTGATTTGCCTTGGCGGTGGTATGTAGGGAACTCTACGGCTGTGTCACAACTCTAGTAATGTCAAAGGTATCAGCGTAAATTTTGTAGCTTATCTTAGTGAAATTATGGCTTACTCTTCTGAAAATCCGATCGTACAACTCAAGAAATGCCTAACCCTGGTTCAGGATGTTAGCACTCACACCGAAGCCAACCGCGCCTTCGAGCAATTGTGCGGGATTATCGATGCTGAAAATCCAATGGCGGCGCAACTTTTGGAGATGCTATGGGAAGAAGCAATTATGGCTAGGCGATCGGCTTTATTTTGGCAGCAAATGAGCGATGTTGAGAAAGATATGGCTAATAGAATGATGGACAATATGACGCAGATGCGGCAGAATTATTTGCGGCTGATGCAGGAAATGTAGGCAGTAATTGGTAAATCCGTCTTTGTAGCGAGGACTTTAGTCCTCTCTTTATCAATCAAGCTTTCTAGATGTAGGGTGCGTCAGCGCGGATATTTGATGCTGCTCAAACAGTGTGTTTCCGGGGCACCCTACGATAAATTCTCCTACTTCATTAAAGCAGCACCGCGGTTGTAAAGTTCCCGCGCGTAATCAGTCCAAGTTCCCTGTCCCCAATAGCGGAAACAGCTTGTTTGTAGCAGCAAGTTGTAAAGCAAAGCTTGTTGGTATTCAAACTGCTTGGTAACTGAAGCATCTTGCTGCAACAGCGGGTCGTATTTTCGGTGAAATGCAGCGCTGAGTAGATTCATCGGTTCCAAGACATTTTCGTAGCCTTTCACCCAACTCAAATCGTTAGTCCAAGAAGCACCATCCATGTGAAAATTATGGTCTGTTTGCTTGAGTTGGGCGATCGCACTTTCCACTTTTTCTGGCGTCGCACTATCAGGATCGACTAGGTGCCAGATTTTGTGCTGGTTAACCCCCTGGCAGACAGGATAATCATCAGGATTCACCCCTGCCGCTTCAATTATCTCTAAATATTCAGTGCCGTTTAAACCAACAACACCGGATTTTCCGCCGCCTTGTTCGCGGTTTTCGTGCCAAGCTTTGACAAAAGCGCTGGGAAATTCATTCATCATGACGCCGCCATTTTCGCCGTCGGCAATTTGAGTAACTAAAGAAGGAACTGTGACACTGCCAATTTGCTGTTTATTGCGTCCTTTGGCTTCGTAATACGGCTGCATTTGACCGACCAATTTCGTATCTGAACCTTGGGTTTTAATCAAAGCAGTAATACTGATTGTTTCGCCGTGAGAATTGCGGGCAACTAAACGGTTGGGAATATATTTTTGGTCTTGCGACAATCCCGAACCGTCTGGATTTTCTACAGAATGTTCCTGCACCATCAGCCAGCGATAGCCGCATTCTTTCAAAGCTTTGATGTATTCGTACAGTGTATCTGGGTGATTGGGAAAGTGCATTTCTGGGGGCGAAAAACCTTTGACGCGCTTCAGGGCATCCAACCCAAAAATAGCTGCAAAATGATGTTGCCATGCTTGAATTTGAAGTTTGATGTCGGGAATGGGAGTTGAGGGAATGACGGCGTGACTCCACATTGTCCCCAGCCATTCTACGTGAGGTTGATATTGAGGATCGCAGGTAATCCGCTTGAGATTATCAAAGATATCGTCGCGTCCCATTTGGCGCAATCCCCACAATAAATTGCCCGAATAGTCGAGCATAATTCGCGGGTTGCAGCCTTCAGCAATTAGTTGGGGAATAAATTCTCCCATGCGGGAATAGCACCAAGCAAAGACTCCGGCGTTGTGGTTATCTCCTTGGTTGGGATGTTCAAACATATGCTGGAGATTGCAGATCAGTTCGCCGTTTGCACCGGCAGGAATTGTCGGTTGGTGCATATGCAGGGCGCAGGCAAATCCGGCTTGAATGTTTTCCAGGCGCAGATTTGTGGTAGGTAGAAAGATTGGTTCGTTGCTACTGGCTGCGGCATTAATTTCTGCTTCGGAGCCGCAAATATTGGGTAATCCTGAGTTGATTTCTTGTAAAATGGGTAAATTGGGAGATTGTGCGATCGCAGGCATAAATTTTTCTCAACAATTGTGGAGGGGCGCTGTCTGCTATTGCTAAGATAGCTAGATACTTTAACAGTAGCAGAGGATGTCTGCAAAAGATAAATTTCACAAGATAAGTCCGGGAGCGCGGAAGTCCCAAATCACGGGTCAAATGTTTAACACATTTCAAGTAAACACGCGAGGTATATTATGAAATACGAAATCCAAGTTTTGGAACCAACGGATTTGTGGTACATCCAAAATAACATCAATCCTGAAACCAATAAGTTTTACCATCCCACTAAGAATATTCCCCTCGTTCAGCAAGTAGAAATTAACTTGAACAATTCGGGAGTGATAATTCAAAAAGGTGCGCTGCATTGGTGTATGGGGAAATTGACTTCCGGTGTTTATAAAACGGATAACCGTTTGAAAGATATGTGGGTATCTTTGACAACGGAAATGGACTACAACGCTCCCGTATATCAAGGGACTGGTACGGTGAAGCTCGAACCGAGACAAAAAGGGAATTTCCTGCATTATACGCCGATCGACCTTTCGGATGCAGAGCAGTGGGAGTTTGATGACGGTGTATTTCAGTTTTGTTCGGACAATGTAGTTATCGGTGCTAAAAAACTGAAATTCCGACAAGTGGCTGCTTCTAATGACGGTAGGTGGAGAATTGCTGTTACAGCTTTGCGCGAGCAAAAAGCTACTGTTGTAGCAGCTACAAGTTCACCGGCTAAGGTTGTCGAACTCAAACAAGGTGAAACTTTGATAGCTGATTGCGATTTGGTTAAAGGATTTACCAAGGGGATTGAAGAAGATTATCGAAAATTAGGTCATTTTGGCAAAGGTGGCGGGGAGGGTTATGTTTGGTTTTATCAGGGGAAAGGTAAATTATTAGTATGTGAAAATGATGCGATGGGTTTGGGATAAGTTGTTCCATTTCTGTCGAGAGGTATGAAAATTATGAGTTGGATTTATGCAAGATAAGGAGGAAGAAACATCGCACACAAATTGGCAGGCATGAAAGTGTCTGAGATTCTCAAAGGTAGTATAAAACAAGCAAAGCTTCCGGCAAGTTCGTCAAGTTGGGAATAATTTAGCGAAATGATATGGGAGCAAATAGAAAGAGGTGCTGAAGAAAATATCCCAGGCTTTAGGATAGTTCGCAAATTGTTGAGCTATCGGAGATTTGATAGATGAAAAATAATGGGTTTGACCAAGTAATATTATTTTTGCAAGAATTGGAAAAACAGGCGATTGATTACAGTTTAGCGCATCATCGCGATGAAGCTATGATGGTAATTGTATCTGTACCTGGGGAACGGTGGGAAATTGAATTTTTGAGTGATGGTTCGGTGGAGGTAGAGAAGTTTGTCAGTAATGGAGAGATTGCTGGAGAAGAAGCTTTGAGTGAGTTATGCGATCGATATTCGGAACTAGACGAGACAAATCGCGATTTGGCTCAAAAGATTGAGTTGACAAATGCGAGAAAATGAGTTAAATTTTGCGGAATTTGCGATCGAGTTGCCACAATTTCGACTTGCTCAACCGATTATTTCTCCTCTGAAGGAGAGCTTGCAGCTTCGCCTCGATGATATCCTTCCCCGTTGGGCTATTGCCAGCGATCGCCGCAATCTGCCCCAACATCCGCTAGCTGTGCGTATTTCCTTGTATTCCCAATGGCCGACTTGCTTATTTGTCGCGAACTCATATACTTTGTCAAGTTAAGAAAATATTTTTTTGATTTATCCAGGAGCGAGAAAAAAAAATGTACATTGTACAAATTGCCTCGGAGTGCGCCCCCGTCATCAAAGCAGGAGGCTTGGGCGACGTAGTTTACGGTTTGAGTCGGGAGTTGCAGAATTCCGGCCACTGCGTCGAGATTATTCTACCCAAGTACGACTGCATGAGGTACGACCACATTTGGGGACTTCACGAGGCCTATCGAGATCTAGCTGTGCCCTGGTACGGCGGCGAAATCCTCTGCGATGTCTTGTGCGGGTGGGTGCACGGGCAGTTGTGTTTTTTCATCGAACCTCGCTCTCAAGATAACTTTTTTAATCGGGGCTGTTATTACGGGTGCAATGACGACAATATGCGGTTTGCATTTTTCAGCAAAGCCGCTTTGGAATTTTTGCTCAGAAGCAACAAGCGTCCCGATGTGATTCACTGTCACGATTGGCAAACTGGTTTGGTTCCAGTCTTGCTTTTTGAAATATACAAATACAATTGGATGGAATATCAGCGAGTCTGCTATACCATTCACAATTTCAAACATCAAGGCATGGGAGGTAGCGATATTTTGCAAGCAACGGGTTTGCACAGACCGGATTATTATTTTGAGTACGATCGCCTCCGAGATAACTTTAACCCTTTTGCCATCAACTTTATGAAAGGTGGTATTGTGTACTCTAATTTTGTCACCACAGTTTCGCCGCACCACGCTTGGGAAGCTCACCTCGGCGAGTTTGGCTACGGTTTGGGCCACACTTTGCATTTGTATCAAGAGAAGTTTCGCGGGGTGCTCAACGGCATTGATTACGATGTGTGGAATCCCGAGACCGATAGCTACATTCCGCACCACTACACTCAGGAGGATTTGGCAGGAAAAGCCAAAACTAAAAAAGCTTTGCGCGATCGCCTGTTACTGCGCGATGCTGACAAGCCTATTATTACCTTTATCGGTCGTTTGGACGACCAAAAAGGCGTTCATCTCGTCCACCACGCAATTTATTACTCTCTGAGTAAGGGAGCGCAATTCGTGCTTTTGGGTTCCGCGACGGAGGCGGGAATTAACGCGCATTTCCAGCACGAAAGACAGTTTTTAAATGACAATCCCGACTGCCATTTAGAACTAGGTTTTAATGAGGAACTGTCGCACTTAATTTATGCGGGTGGGGATATGATTGTGGTTCCCAGCAATTACGAACCCTGCGGGCTGACTCAGATGATTGGGTTGAGGTACGGTACTGTTCCTGTGGTGCGGGGAGTTGGGGGTTTGGTGAATACTGTGTTCGATCGAGATTACGACACCCGCCACCTCCCGGAAGAGCGCAACGGTTACGTGTTTTACCAAAGCGACTACGGCGCTTTAGAGTCAGCGCTCGATCGGGCGATCGGATTGTGGTATGACTATCATGATGAATTTGAAAAACTCATGCTTCAAGGCATGAATTGTGACAATTCGTGGAAATATCCAGCTAAAGACTATGTGGAAATTTACGAGCTAATTCGACACAAATAATCACTAGGGGCGGCTTTTCCCAAAGATATTTTCTATACCTTTAGGAATAGATAAACCCGCCCTTTTCTAACCAGACAGAGATAAGGTTTTGAGTAAAAGTGGGGGGGTGGAAAGTACGAATGCAGATTGTAGGGTTTCCTTGCCTGTCATTCCCAAGTGCGATCGCCGAAGATAAGGGTATACAAATTAAACGGTTGGTTTTCACCCGCCCTTACAAAAAATGAACTCACAACTAGAACAACAAGTAACGATTTTAGAAGACGAAACAGCAGCAGCCGGAAATTCAGCCAACCCAACAGTTGAAACTCCTTTATTCGCTTCAGAATTTGCAACAGAAGAAAAAGTCAGAGTGGAAGAATTCAAGATTAGCGCCGACAGTTTAATTGCTAAAGTCAAAGAGCTAATTGAGCAAGGAAAACTCCGCCGCCTCGTCATCAAAAACTCGCAAGGGCGGATTTTGGCAGACATTCCGCTGATGGCTGGATTGGTGGGCGGCGTTGCAGGATCGGTAGCCTTTCCAATTGCTGCTGTACTTGCTACAGTTGGGGCAGTTGCGGCTCATTTGACTGTAGCCATCGAGCGCAAAGAATAGTCATTAGTCATCCTCGCAAGTTCGGCGATTTCAATCGCCGAGTTCAATTATTCTTAAAGTCCGCCTTCGCGGACTTTGTTTGACAAGAAGCCATTTCAATCGCCGAGTCTTATTTTCTTATTTAGTAATAAAGCCCTGTCACTTTTGAGAGTCAGATAATCGGTATTTTTTAGTTGCCGTTGCAGGTGAATTTGGTAAAATTGAGGAAACATATTTGACAGATGGGGTTGGTTGAAAAAACTGACCGAAAGCATCCAGGATACAAGCCCCCGGATTCATCCGTCCAGAAATAAAAAACCTGTATCCGATAAAGGAGCACCCGAATTTATTCGTGGGGTGAATGCTTCAATTCTAAAATCTAAAATCTAAAATCTAAAATCTAAAATCTAAAATCTAAAATCTAAAATCTAAAATCTAAAATCTAAAATCGATTGACCCCATCTTTTTTTACCTTAAGTTGTCACGGGTTCGCTACTGGCAAAACTTTTGACTCTTGTTGTCACCCCGTCAGCTTTCATTACCGTGTATTTGAGAAAGTTAGCTGCTGTCCTCATCTGGTAAGAAAAGAGCTTTAAAGTTACGGGAGTCAATCAATACACAGGTCTCATCGACTCCATCAACTCTTAGATCGTAAAAAATAATGTATTCATCAACTATAAAACCCCGTAAATTCAAGGAAAAGCTATCGTAAATTTTTCCAGATCGAGGGAATGTTATAAGTCTAAACATCTGAAACAGTGCATCAAGAAAATGCTCAGCAACAGCGGGGTGACTGAGAGCAATATATTCTTCAATTCCTGATAAATCTCGACTGCCTTAGACTGAAAGAGTTTAATTGTTCATGTTTGGGAAAAATATATTTAGGGGTTGAACTAGAGGTCACTCTCCAGTTCGACCCTTAACTGTTCGCTATATTTACCCCAGAAGGCTCAACAGCAAAACTTGACACCACTCCTCAGTTATGGTTATCCCCTCTGGCTCTAGCTCAACTCAGTCTTCCTCTCCCCGTCTAATCCGCAGCCTCAGCGCTCCTGAAACCTGGGGGTTTGGTTTGACTGGGCATCTCGTCTGGCCCAGCGTTGCTCCAGCCATTCATGCGGCACTGGGACCGCAAGCCATTTTTGTCTGGTTCCCTGCGATGCTCGTTGGGATGTTCACCATTTATCAGGTCAAGCAACTGGGCAGTCATTGGATTGATGTTGCTGGGGGAACTCCGAACTATACCGCGAAGTTGTTAAAGCGATATCCTGGCATCGCTCGTTATACCGCATTGGGATACTTCTTCAGTTGGGTTTCAACTCTCCCGATTAGCGCGATTGTCCTCACAGACTTAATCCGAGTCAATTTGGAGGCAATGAATCTCCCCTGTCCCGAATTACTCCTCAAACTGGGGTTCACGCTCATCACTTTTGTGTTGGCATTTAGCGGGACGCGGGCGCTGAGTATCCTGCATTTGT
Organism: Microcoleus sp. MOSTC5; assembly: GCF_036701825.1. NCBI lineage: Bacteria > Bacillati > Cyanobacteriota > Cyanophyceae > Oscillatoriales > Microcoleaceae > Microcoleus > Microcoleus sp. MOSTC5. Next base: position 47,310 of record NZ_JAUBRK010000060.1, read on the forward strand.
TTTTTGTGATTCCGGCGATCGTACTACTGTTAGCTTTTTGCGTGCAGGGAATTGGTTGGTTAGCTTTATCTCCAGACAGTCCTGGCTTTTTTCCAACCGATTGGTCGCATTTGAGCTTTATAGAGTGGGCAAAATGGTACTTCTTCGTCAGCTACGCCATCTATGCCTGCGAAACTGCGTCTGCTTACGTTGCCGATAGTCGCCGTCCTCAGCAGACACTGGGCTTTTTAAGCTTCTCGGCCTGGTTAATGCCCCCCATTTATTTAGGTGGTAGCTGGGTATTAACTCGTTTGGCGATCGATCCCAATGGCAATGGCGACCCCTTCCTGAGCATTTTATCAGCGGCTCAGCCCTTTTGGGGGTCGTCAGCTCTGTTAATTGTCACCTTTTTAATTGCAGCGGTCAGTCTGCTCAGTTGTGCCACTGTCGTTTCCAACTGCCCCCGAATCTTGTATCAGCTTGCTTTAGATGGGCATCTTTCACCGGTTTTTGCCGTGGTTTCCAAACGAGGCGTATTCGGGCCAGGTTTGGTGCTGATACTTGTATTTAGTCTCCTGTGTCTGGTTTGGGGAGATGCGGCTGAAATCGTGGCAGTGAGCAGCGTGGGTTGGTTCACCTCCTTCATGGGACTGCGGTTAGGACTGTGGCTGCAACGAGACAGACCAGAGGTTTTGTTCCCTCGGCTGTCACTGGGCATTTTGTTGGTTGAGGTGCCGATCCTGTTAGTTGGAGGGATTTCCTGGGGCTGGCAGGAGTTCCTGATGGGATTTGTGTTTCCCATCGGGATTTTAACGGTTGATGCCGTTATTCGTCGCGTTCCGCTTGCCCCTCTCCATCCCGCTTGGTGGATTCGTTGGGAGCGAGCGCAGACTTCAAAGAGAATTAAAGACTCAATCCTTTTACAGGTCGGTGTCCTAATAGTGCTGTTATGTGCGGCACTGATGACGGGGTGGAGCTTTCACTCCCTCTTAAATGCAGGGTCTGTTGAGCGAGGGAATGCTCTCATCGTCGTATTATTGCAGGTCGTTGCCTTTGTTGGGGTAGCGATCGCTTGCTGGACGAGTCTACCTCAAGTCGTGGCGCTGGGTGAGGCACGAGATGCGGCGGAACACCTATTTAATATGGCTCAGGATGCCATTGTAGTTGTTGATGAAATGGGGATGATTCAGAGAATTAATCCAGCCGCCGAGTCGCTTTTTAAGCTCGATCCCACCGATCTGGTAAGACGGCACCTCAATCAACTGCTTCCCGACTTGGCAGTTCACCCGCAAGACTGGCTTAATCGCAGCGAATATACGTTAACAAGTGTCAACCAATCCCATCCCATTACGGTTGAGGTTTCTATTTCCGATCGTTCCCACCTGGACTTCCACGAATATGTAGTGATTGTGCGGGACATCAGCGATCGCAAGCAAGCAGAAACCAAGATGCGAGATAGTTACAATCTGTTGGATGCAGTAATCAACGGCACAAGCGACTTGATTTTTGTCAAGAGTTTACTGGGTCAACATATTCTGATCAATTCTGCTTATATTGAAGTGGTTGGTAAGTCGGCCCAAGAAGTCATTGGTCAGACCGATCTGGCAATTTTTCCACCCGATCTTGCCCGTGAAGTGATGGCATTTGACCAGAGCATCATGGTCAGCGGTATTCCAAGAACCTTTGAAGAATGCGTCCCGATTCAGGGACAAATGCGAACCTTCTTGACCACAAAAACACCATTACGCGATGCTTTAGGGAATGCGATCGGGTTAGTTGGAATTACGCGAGATATCAACGATAGCAAACAAGCCGAAGCCGCTTTAGCTGCTAGCGAGCGGCGGTTCCGAACGATTGCAGCAACCATACCTGGCACTATTTTCCAGTTTTCTAACCCCAATGGTGTTTGGACAGTTGATTACATGAGCGATCGCTGCTACGACATCTTCGGTGTCACAGCCGCCGAAATCATGCAAGATATCAATAGCTTCATTGCCTGCCAGCACCCAGACGACCGAGACAGTTACATCCAGTCGGTAATTGAGGCAGTCGAGAATTCGACCCCCTGGCACTATGAAGGGCGATTAATCAAACCAGATGGTGAAATTTGCTGGTGGCAAGGGGATTCCATGTCCACCCGCAACGAGCACGATGAAACGGTTTTCTGTGGTGTAGCCATTGATATTACAGATCGTAGAGCAGCAGAAGCGGCCCTGCGGCAGTCCGAAACCCAACTAAGAGAAAAAGCGCAGCAAGTTGAGCAAGCCTTACGGAACCTTCAGACAACGCAAACGCAACTGGTGCAGACCGAAAAGATGTCTAGCTTAGGGCAACTGGTGGCTGGGGTAGCGCATGAAATCAATAACCCTGTCAACTTCATCTACGGCAATCTCCAATATACTGGAGAGTACATCCAAACCCTGCTACATCTAATTGAGCTATACCAACAGCACTATCCCACCCCAACCCGAGAGATTCAAGCCCAAGCAGAAGCGATCGACCTCGACTTCCTTAAAGAAGACTTGCCGAAGCTGCTGTCCTCAATGAAAGTAGGAGCAGACCGAATTAAAAAGATTGTCCTGGCACTGCGGAACTTCTCTCGCATGGATGAGGCGGAAGTGAAACCTGTAGACATTCACGAAGGCATCGACAGCACTTTAATGATTCTGCAAAATCGTCTCAAGGAGATGCCAAAGCATCCTGGTATTACTGTCATTAAGGAATACGGCGACTTGCCCTTGGTCGAGTGCTATGCTGGACAACTTAACCAGGTATTTATGAACATTCTTTCCAATGCCGTTGATGCTTTGGAAGAGGGTGGTAGCTATGAGAAAGTAAGCACTAAGGAAGAATTGCACCCACTAGCTACGATTTGGATTTGCACCGAAGCAATAGACGGTAACTTTGTCAGGGTGAGGATTGCTGACAATGGAGTTGGTATGTCTGAACTCGTGCGAAGCCGATTGTTTGACCCCTTCTTCACGACTAAACCTATTGGTAAGAGGACGGGACTAGGGATGTCAATTAGCTACCAAATTGTGACTGAGAAACACGGTGGCTCGTTGCAGTGCAACTCTACCCTCGGTCAGGGAGCAGAGTTTTTAATTGAGATCCCTATTCGTCGTAATGTTATATCGAGTCCGGATGAATAGTTATAATTAAGCTCATTTGCGGGATACTCCACTATCACAATATCCGTTTTGGCATTAGATTCAGATGCACTCTCAAGGTTCTATTTTTATTAGAACTAATCACCCGGACTTGATATAATATCAGGTTCGGGTAATTGCTTGTAAATCATGTACGGGCTGACGGGCACCTGTGCTGAGCCTAGTCGAAGCTGACGGGCATCTGTGCTGAGCCTAGTCGAAGCATGAGACTATCGGGTAGAGTCGATAGGGGCATTTCTACCCCTACCTCTCTTTCAATTAGAGTCGATGCCTGTGTTACCACAGGACACCTCTCCTTCAGAACGCGGACGTGCAGCTTTCACTGCATCC
>NZ_JAUBRK010000061.1:0-50619 GCF_036701825.1 Microcoleus sp. MOSTC5
ATAGACTCGAACTCATGCACTGGCTAATTTCATAAATTCCTTTTTTTGTCAACTCCTAATACTGAACCGACGCCCTATAACTCCTAGCAGAGTTATTTGAGAGGAAAGAATGACAGGAATTAAATCCTTTGCCAACTCTTTACCTGAATTTGGAATTAGAGAGCTTGAACCTACTAAAACAAAAACCCCAAACACTGAAGCAGTGAAGACTGTCAGTAAATGATTGGTCGTTTTTGAGCGAGTCTGCTCTCGCTCTCGCTCCTTATCAACCCAAGCTTTTACATCTGCGCGTACTTCCTTTTTAGGCGGAACGCTAATAATGTAGTTGTTGATATCCAGCTTACCGTCCAGAACGATAGGCTCAAAAATATCGCGCTGCTCTTGCTGGATATGGGAATAGTTATGCGGATGGTAATGTTTTTGCACGGAATTTGGCTCCTAAATAATGGGTCAGAGCCTCCCGCAGCTTGCTTCATCTAAAAATAACTTCCCGTACTTCCTTATCGGAAGTCAGAAGTAAAACTTTAGACCCTTGTTTTATCTCTTTATAAAGGTAAGCTTCAGTTGCAATAGCTTTCCGAAGCGCTTCAGTTTGAGTTATCCCTTGGGTTGCAGCAAGCCATTCCAATAGTTGAGCAGCATCCGAAGATAAGGTGACGGACATCCGCTTAACATTTGGGGGAGGGGGGGGGTGTGTGTTTTTAAACTGCTTAGTATTCATTGCGAAGTGGTGGTAGTTAGGTTTGTGTTCACATGACATTATCTCTACACCTATCATAAACCAAAAAAATAACTTTAGGTGCTTTTTACACACCAATTTGGTGTTATTTATAATTTTCTCATATGAAAAAAGCGCTCGCCCCCACTAGGGGTACAGCCGATATTGTTACAAAAATTTACATTATGTCCGATTTTGCACGTATCTCGGCTTTACTCCCTCACTACCAAAAGATTTGTAGGTTATCGGGTTGGCCTGGCATCGGTTGAACCTAATCGAAAATTGTATTTGGCAGTACCAATTGACCTGTATTAAACATTTTTTCAGTACGAGTTCACTCAAACTGCGGTACAACAGTATCAGGTGTTGCTAATCGTATACGATCCAACAAATGAGGTAATTGTGCAATGGACAAACTAGCTCAATATCGTCAATACGTTCAGACATTAATCACCCGTTATGCCGAAGATGATGTTTCCGATGATGAAGTCGAAGTGCAACTAATCTTAGACACAGAACGAGATCATTATCAGTGGATGAATGTCGGCTGGGAACACTTAACCCGGATTTATCGAAGCATCATTCACATTGACATCAAAGATGGAAAAATCTGGCTTCAGCAAAATTTGACAGACCAAAATCCTGCCGAGGAATTAGTTGCAATGGGAGTACCGAGAGAGGATATTATTTTGGGGTTGCAACCCCCCTACAAACGGCAGTATACTGATTACGGCGTAGCGTAAAATGTCCAGTTAAAAAAACCGAATACTCAGATTCCCCACTTCTTGAAGAAGTCGGGGATCTAATTCGCCCTACTGAGCCTTAACGCATTTCAGCATCGCAAAGTACCCTCCGCGTAATTCCGCTTTGCAGAATCATCGAAAGCAAACCGAGCCAATTGCGTTAATAGCGGCAGCAACAGAACAATAAGAAGACATTTGAGTAATAATAGAAGCAGCCCAATAATTTTGAGTGTCTGAAAAAGTTTGAGACGGCTCTTTAGCAACTAAATTCGGCTGCATTCCCCGCGCCGACAAACCAAATTCCGCCGCTCGACGACGCACCGCCATCAATTCAGCGCGAGTGACGGGCTGCGTAGGTTTAAAAGTTCCATCTTGATAGCCGCTAACTATCTTGTTGTCCCGCGCAAATAGAACTTTTCCGGCACTCCAGCGGGAAATATCAACGTCGCTATAGGGACGGATAGAAACATGGCTAGGAAATATGATATTAGCACCTTGTATTCCTTTTAAGGATTCCCAAACTAAAGATACCAATTGCTCTCTGGTAACAGCAAGTTGCGGTCGAAAGGTATTATTTTGAGAAAACCGGGCTACAAACCCAAAGCCCACAGCTTCTTTAATTTCGGAAGCGTAGATATCATCGGTAGCTATCTCCGAATTGTAGAAAAGCCAGTATTGCCTACGGTATTGGTATTTCCTGCGGTATTTCCTGCGGTATTGGCTGCGGTATTTCCTGCGGTGTTGGCTGCGGTAATGGCTGCGGTATTGGCTGCGGTATTGGCTGCGGTGTTGGCTGCGGTATTGGTATTGGTATTGGCTGCGGTATTGGCTGCGGTATTGGCTGCGGTATTGCTTCGGTATTGCCTCCGGTGTTGCCAATTGCTCCCGGTGCGGGTTGATTGGTAGTGAAATAAAAGTGACCTAATGTGCGGCCTTGGTAAGCTCTTTTACTCAAGTGCCAAGCAGGATCGAGACTGATTTTCATGAAGTCGTTAACATCGCCGTTTGTCCGACCGATAATCACCGAATCACCTTGGAAATCTACCGGAGTTCCCATTAATAGAACATTGCCATCAACACTTTCCAATGTCAGGCTGTATTTTAATGCTAAATCGGTGCCGGCCATGCGAATTGAAAAGCCGTTACTATCTGTTGCGCGACCACAAATACCGGTGAAATCAAAAGTAACTAATAACGGATTAACTTTCACGGGATTAGAGCCGCTTTCGCTCCAGCACTGCCGTTTGTCAGATACCTGTTCTAAAATTAGCAATTGGTAGCCACCGTAAGGGCGGGGTTGGGCGATGACAATTACTCGGTCTTGGCTAATTTCGGTTTCGTCAAAAGTAAATCCTTTAGCCGAACCGATCGCCCCGAGTGTTAAAATTGCTGAACCTGCCAGTGCGGCCACTGTTCGTACAAGTGAATGTTTCATGATTTTTGCCTATTGGCTCCTTATTTGAATGAGACTTATCTAGAATATAAAAAAGTCGTGTTCTTTACACAACAAGATAGGATTTTAGCATCTCTTGTTCCGGTGGTACCAAGCGATCGCACAACGACAATAAAATTGGTTTGTAGCCCGGTGAGGGCGGGTTTATAGATATTCTGGATGTGAATTACACATTCTTCGTGAGATCCGCCCCTACAAGTGTTATGGCTATTTTACCGAGGTACTTGATATTACTTGCGGGAAACGATCGCACTATCCGCAAAAAAAATGGTGCGTTAACCAAGTGTAACGCACCCTAAAACAAACATTCAAAAAGCGCCTTTCCTGTCTAGCGGAACATACTGCTAACAGAACTATCTTCGTGAATCCGCCAAATAGTTTCTCCCAGCAAATTCGCTACCGAAAGCACTGTCAACTGCTTAAAACGGTTCTCTTCAAGCACAGGAATTGTATTCGTAACAATTACCTCTTCCAACACCCCGCTAGACAAACGCTCGATCGCCGGAGGCGAAAACACCGCATGAGTAGCACAAGCATAAACCTGCCTCGCACCCTCGCGGCGCAACAATCTCGCGCCCTCAGAAATCGTGCCGGCAGTATCGATCATGTCGTCCACCAACACGGCTGTTTTGCCCCTCACATCACCGATGAGGTTCATCACTTCTGCCACGTTGTGAGCTTGGCGGCGCTTGTCAATAATTGCCAGGGGAGCATCGCCAAGTTTTTTGGCAAAAGCTCTCGCCCTAGCGACTCCGCCAACATCCGGCGAAACCACAACAATATCCGTCAACTTCTTGCTCGCCAGATAATCCAAAAGCACTGGCGAACCGTAAACGTGGTCAAAAGGAATGTCAAAATAACCTTGAATCTGAGCCGAGTGCAAATCCATCGCCAAAATGCGACCGGCCCCAGCTTCAGTAATCAAATTAGCCACCAACTTCGCAGTAATCGACTCTCTTCCAGCCGTTTTGCGGTCAGCCCTTGCATATCCGTAGTAGGGAATGACGGCAGTAATTTGTCTGGCCGAAGCGCGCCGACAAGCATCGATCATAATTAACAATTCCATGAGGCGATCGTTTACCGGACCACAAGTGGGCTGAATCAAGTAAACATCGCAACCCCGAATCGATTCTTGAATTTGAACGTAGAGTTCCCCATCAGCGAACCGCTTGCGAACCATCGGCCCCAAATCAATCCCCAGATAGCGAGCCACCTCTTGGGCGAGGGGAACATTAGCAGAACCGGAGAACAGCCGGAGACGGTCGTGAGCGGAAACCGGCGGCTCGGGAAGCGAAAGCGGTAAAGTAGCAGAACGGATCACAGCAGGCCTCTTGCAGGACGTTTATTCCACCGCTATCTTACCATCGGAAACTAGAAATATTCAGCCAATTCTTGGAGAGATTTAACTTTCGGAGCTGCCACAAGTGTTAAGTTAGGCGAGCTGAATAGGACTTGCAGAAATATGTCCGATCGACCTGGTTTCTAGCCCACCTTCCGCATTTTCAACGGTCACAATCGGTTTTTAGTTATTTTTATCCAGCAATAAAGCTATAAATTATACTTTGATACCGTAGGTTAACCGGTAAAAAACTTTTTAAAGGCATAATTTCTTACTTTACTTTCGAGCCGACATTCCGCACCCTCAACGGTCACAATCGGTTTTTACTTATTTTTATCCAGCAATAAAGCTATAAATCATACTTTAATACCGTAGGTTAACGGGTAAAAAACTTTTTAAAGGCATAATTTATTACTTTAAAGATAGAGTTTCCTGCGTAATTATGCTGTGTGACACCCCAGGGTGCGGAATGTGGGTAAAAGATAGAGTTTTCTACGTAATTGTGCTGTGCGATACCCCAGGGTGCGGAATGTGGGCACTAGCGATATCATTACTGGCAGAAGTACGATCGCACTTCTGCCCCTACGTCTCAAAATTCTGGCGCGAGCCAATTTGGAGTCGAGGCTGGAAGTCTAGCCGCCCAAAATTCAGTCGAAGGCCGAAGGCATCCGGGTTTAATGCAATAAAAATGCCACCAACAGGCAATAAACTTGAAAAATACTGTAAAAAAAATTAAGAATCGGGAGCGCACTCCAGATTTTTGATATCGGGCAAAGCAAGGTAGAAATCGATGAGCTTAAGAGAACGCATTGACGCAGAAATCAAAGCAGCCATGAAGTCCAAGGACAAAGTTCGCTTGGAAACAGTTCGCGGCATCAAGAAATTTATTCTCGAAAAAGAAGTCAGCCTCCGTCCCTCCGGCCAAGACACGCTGACAGAAGCTCAAGAACTGGAAATTTTGATGCAAATAGCGAAACAGCGCCGGGATTCGATCGAACAATACCGCAAAGGCGGCCGCGAAGATTTAGTCGCACAAGAGGAGGCGGAGTTAGCAATTGTTGAAGAGTATTTGCCGCCGCAGATGTCAGACGAAGAGGTGAGTCAAGTCGTTGACGAAGTGATTGCTTCGGTTGGCGCTACTTCTGCAAAAGATATGGGCAAGGTGATGGGCAAGGCAATGCAGCAGCTTAAAGGCAAAGCAGACGGTAACAGAATTCAAGACATGGTGAAAGCAAAGCTTAGTCAGTAGTCAGCAGTCAGTAGTCAGTAGGCATCTCCCATAAATAATTTCAAGCTTTATAGAGATGTATGGCTTAGGCCGAGGGGCGACAATTTATTAGGGCTAAGACCAAAAAACCCGGTTTCTACGAAAAATCGTGCATTTCTCCCTTGAGATATTGACGCAGAAACCGGGTTTTTGCTCGGATATGCGGGTTGCAACCTGTGTATTTTCGTGAAAAGACCCGGTTTCTCAGCATCCTTGCGTTCAATAATGTCAAAAAAATGTACAATGCTAATTTTGGTCGGGACTGGGGACTACAGACAGTGAAGTATGCTCAAGAGCATTAAAGACATAGCATTACTAAGTCTGTGAGCGATCGTCTATTTTTTAACAGTTTCTACTTAAACTTATGCAGCCACCTATTGCTATTGGAACTCTCCTACAAAACCGCTACCGCTTGGTGAATATTTTAGGTCAAGGAGGATTTGGCCGGACTTATTTAGTAGAAGATTTGGGGCGGTTTCAAGAACGCTGCGCCCTGAAGGAATTGATTCCGGTGCAAAGCGGGCCTTACGTTTTGGAAAAATCGAAGGAATTGTTTCAAAGAGAGGCGGCAATACTTTACCAAATTGGGCACCCACAAATTCCCCAGTTTCGGGCAATATTTGAAGAGAACCAGCGTTTGTTTTTAGTGCAGGATTACGTGGAAGGGATGACTTACCGCGAACTGATGCTCGATCGAACTTCAACAGGCCGCACCTTCACCGAAGCCGAAGTCTTGGTATTTATCCGGCAAATGCTGCCGGTACTGGCTCACATCCACGCCCGCGGCATCATCCACCGCGACATCTCCCCAGAAAATATCATCCGCAGGGAAAACGACCAAATGCCGGTACTGATTGACTTTGGTGTGGTGAAGGAACTCGCCACCAAAGTCCAGTCTCCCGAAGGAACAGCCCACGCGACAACTGTCGGTAAAATCGGCTACGCGCCGATGGAACAGTTGCAAAGCGGGCGGGCAACTGCCAGCAGCGACCTCTACGCTTTAGCTGTAACGGCGATCGTCCTGCTGACGGGCAAAGAACCGCAGGAATTGCTCGATCAAACAACGCTGCAGTGGAATTGGCAGCAGCGTGTGCAGGTGAGCACGGGTTTGGCTTTGGTGCTGAATCGGATGTTGAGCCGGTCTCCGGGCGATCGATATCAATCTGTCAGCGAAGTCGCCCAAGCACTCGACAACCAAACTAATCCTAAGCCTAACCCGCCAACTGTACCCCCCGCGCCAGCACCGGTGCCGTCAAATGCTTCGCTAATACCAACGGTGGCCGTGGGCCGGTCGCCGGAGCCAGCCGCCCAGAGTTCCCACCCCCAAAACCAGCCAGACCCGTTAATTGAGCCTGTTGGCGGCTCTTTTTGGGACAATCCCATCGCTGCGATCGGACTGCTGACGGGCTTAGTAATCTTGACTGGCTTCGGTTCCTGGGCTTTAGTCGGCTCATTTCTCAACAATTCGCGCCCCAAACCCACTCCGACACCGCCAGCGCTTACAAGTCCGACGCCGACACTAACTCCGGTACCAAACCCGCTACCTTTGCCAACCCCAACCCCGCAACCTTTGCCAACCCCAAGCCCAGAACCTTTGCCGGAACCAAGTCCAGAACCTTTGCCGGAACCGAGCCCAGAACCTTTGCCGGAACCGAGCCCAGAACCTTTGCCGGAACCGAGCCCAGAACCTTTGCCGGAACCAAGCCCAGAACCTTTGCCGGAACCAAGCCCAGAACCAAGCCCAGCGCCAACACCGACACCCAAACCGACGCCAGCGCCGACTCCAGCGCCCAAACCGACTCCGAAACCGACGCCCGCACCAACTCCCGCACCCAAACCGACGCCCGCACCAACTCCCGCACCCAAACCGACGCCCGCACCAACTCCCGCACCGTCACCGGAACCTGCCCCAACTCCCGCACCGTCGCCGGAACCTGCCCCAACTCCCGCACCGTCGCCGGAACCTGCCCCAACTCCCGCACCGGAACCGGAACCCGCACCGTCGCCGGAACCTGCCCCAACTCCCGCACCGTCGCCGGAACTCTAAACTTCTGGCAAAATTCCCCTAGACTGATGTTGAGGCCAATTATTTGTTAGCTATTTGTCAATGAACTCCTTGCTAATTGCTGGAACTGATACCGACGCGGGCAAAACTGTTTTGACCAGCGCTCTGGCTGCTTATTGGCAAATGTATTTTCCCGATCGCAGTTTGGGAATTATGAAGCTGTTGCAAACGGGAACGGGCGATCGCGAACTCTACACCCGTTTGTTTGCCCTCGACCAATCCCCCGAAGAACTCAATCCGCTGCACTTTGATGCGCCTCTAGCACCGCCGATCGCCGCCAAACTGGAGGGGAGACATATCGAACTCGAAAAGGTTTGGACGGCGTGGCAAAGCCTCTCTGAGCGCAAGGATTTTGTGTTGGTGGAAGCTTTGGGAGGACTGGGATCGCCTGTAACGTGGGAACTGACGGTGGCCGATATTGCCAGGGATTGGCGGCTGAGGGGGGTTTTGGTAGTACCTGTGAGGTTGGGGGCGATCGGGCAAGCTGTGGCGAATGTTGCTCTCGCCAGACACACTGGTTTTAAGCTCAGAGGAATTGTGCTTAATTGCGTTAAAGCTTATTCCGAACAAGAAATTGCCGATCGAGCGCCGGTAGATTTGATCCAGTCGCTAACTCAAATACCTGTGTTGGGTATTTTGCCGTATTTAGATGACCCGACTGACCTTGCTAAATTAGCTAAAGCAGCTTCCCAATTAGATTTAGAGCGGTTGCTACCTGGGGTTAATTTAGTTCCTCAGACTTCTAAATAACCCTATTCTAAACACCTCTGTTTCTCATTCTTCTCTTCCTCTGCGTACTCTGCGCCCTCTGCGGTTCATTTAAAAAAATATCCGGCACAACTCAGATAGGATTGAAAAAGATTTTATTTTAACCGCAGAGACCGCAGAGACCGCAGAGAAAGATCAGAGAGAGTTTCACAACTTATTCTGGCTTGCTATAATGAGTGATTACCATTTATTAAGTGATTAAAGAGCAAAGTTAATCAAAAAAAAGGAGAAGAAAACATGGTTTCTACTTTACCGAATTTAACCTCTGTCGATTTATCTCAATTGCGGCTGGAGATTAGAAATTTGCAGCCTCAGCTAGTAGAATGGCGTCGCCTTTTGCACCAAAAACCGGAGTTGAGTTTTGATGAAAATTTAACGGCGCAGTTTGTCTCGCAAAAGTTGCAGGAATGGGGAATAGATCATGAAACTAATATTGCTAAAACTGGTATTGTCGCCACTATAGACAGCGGCAAACCGGGGCGGGTTTTGGCAATTCGGGCGGATATGGATGCTTTGCCTATTCAAGAGGAAAATGAGGTGGATTATCGATCGCAGCATGATGGAATTATGCACGCTTGCGGTCACGACGGCCACACTGCGATCGCCCTCGGTACTGTTTGTTATCTCGCAAAGCACAAACACAGCTTTTCGGGTAAAGTAAAATTTATCTTTCAGCCCGCCGAAGAAGGGCCAGGGGGCGCAAAACCGATGATTGAAGCGGGAGTTTTGAAGAATCCTGATGTTGATGCGATCGTCGGCTTGCATTTGTGGAACAATCTGCCTTTGGGCACTGTAGGCGTCCGCAGCGGCGCGTTGATGGCGGCTGTCGAAGTTTTTGACTGCACGATTTTTGGCCAAGGCGGACACGGCGCAATGCCACATCAGACTGTGGACTCGATCGTAGTTACAGCCCAAATTGTCAGCGCTTTGCAGGCAATTGTCGCGCGCAACATTGACCCGATCGACTCAGCGGTAGTAACTGTCGGCAAATTCCACGCAGGCGACGCCCACAACGTGATTGCCGACACCGCTCAAATCGGCGGCACGGTGCGCTATTTCAATCCATCATATCAAGGTTATTTTGCCAAGCGGATCGAGCAATTAATTGCCGGAATTTGTCAGAGTCACGGGGCTAATTACAAATTAGATTATTGTGCGCTTTACCCACCAGTTATTAATGATTCGAGAATAGCTGAATTGGTGCGCAGCGTGGCAGAATCGGTTGTCGAAACTCCTGCGGGAATCGTGCCGGAATGTCAAACAATGGGCGGCGAGGATATGTCGTTCTTTTTGCAAGAAGTCCCCGGTTGTTATTTCTTTTTGGGCTCAGCAAATCCAGAGAAAAACTTGGCTTACCCGCACCATCACCCGCGTTTTGATTTTGATGAAACTGCGCTGGGGATGGGTGTAGAAATGTTTGTGCGGTGTGTGGAAAATTTTTGTGCGATGTAAATAAGCCTTTTATGGGCGGGCTAGAAGCCCACCCCACAAGAAATTCATTCTTTGTGGAACAGGCAAATTCATGTCTTGTGGAACAGGCATCTTGCCTGTTCAGGAGAATGGTACAACATCTCAGATATTACCTAGTTTGAAAGATATTCTGCACCATTTTTTTATCTACACTCGCCGCCGCCTTATCCAATTCGGCAATCTCCCCGGAGTCTAACTCCCAGCCCAAAGCACCGATATTATCCCTCGCCTGTGCCGCAGATTTCGCCCCCGGAATCGGAATAGTTTCTTTGCAGATGCACCAGTTGATTGCTACCTGCGAAACAGTCTTGTTTCTGAATGCCGCTATTTCTCGCAAACATTCCAAAAGCGATCGCATTCCCGGAAGTATCTGCTTGCACGCCAAACCTCGGATACCTTTAGGCAACGAGCCGTTTTCGGAATATTTACCCGTCAGCAAACCCAAGGCTAGAGGACTGTAAGCAATCAATTTTATCCCCAATTCATCGCAAACATCTTTCAACCCGAGTTCCGTCACCGGATAGGTAGAAAGTAGCGAATATTGCACTTGTAAAGTAACAATAGGAATTTGGCGATCGCTAAATTTCCGATGCACCCATTTCAGCCGTTTCGGTCCGTAATTAGACAAGCCCACTCCCTTGACCAATCCTTGCTCGTAAAGGTCAGCCAAACCGTCTAAAAGAGCGTTTTCTTGCCAAGGAGCGTAATTGGCTGTAGACCAGTGCATTTGCACCAAATCTACATTTTTTCCGAGGCGCGCAGCAGAGGCTTTGCAAGCCGAAATCATTGATTGTCGCGTCAGTCTCCAAGGATAAGCAGCCAGTTTTGTCGCAATACAAATACTGTCTTTATTTGCACCTTGATATTGTTGAGAAAACTGCCCCAAAAGCTGCTCGCTGCGTCCATTTAATTTCCCAGTTCCGTAAGAGTCGCCGGTATCAAATAAAGTGACACCGCTGCTGACGCAAAGATTGAACGCGGCTTGCAATTCCTCGTCCATACTTTCATTGTAGCCCCAGAGGAATCTGTTGCCCCAAGCCCAAGTGCCGCAGCCCATTTTTGGCAGTAAAATTTTTTGGTTAGTTTGCATTTTTATTGATGATTAATGATTGAGATCGCGGTAAGGTGCGCCATGCGCACCCTAATTTTTAATTTTTTTACGTGGTTGGCGAGGGCGAAGGTGCGCTGTTTTTGGTAGGTTGATCCGGCTTAGCTTTGGGGTCTGGTTTGGGTGGCGCAGGCGGAGGGAAAGTCGCCGCACGTCTGGGTATTTGTAGCGCTGTTCGGAATGCAGAAGACGGGAAGAAATCGCTAAATTGAGAAAGTCGAACTGCAATGGGTTCTGGTGCATATTCCCACAAGCTTTCGTAGTAGAAGAAAGCGACGCCTAAGCCGTATTCTTGGACTGCGTTCACCTGAGATTTAATTTGCTGAATCGGTACGGGGTTATTTCTCAAACCTGTCATAATCCCAACTCCGGTGGGAATTTTTTGGTGTGCTTCTTGCATTTCGGGACGGTTAATCTTGTCTACAAATGATTCTAAATTGGGACGGTACACTTGCACGATTAACTCGTCGGCAATATCCAAACGCACCCAAGTCAGCCAATCTTGCAGGTGATGTTTGTAAGCAAACTCGTAGTAATTGGGAGAAATCGAGAAAATTGCATTGGGTTTGACTGCTTTGACGGCTTGATTTAGCTGCGACATAAAAGCGGTAATTTTATTTGCTCGCCACTGCACCCATGCTGGGTTTTGAAAATCTTTGGGCGGAGCTTTTTTTGTTTCTTTGGTATACAAAGCAACTGTGTAGTCATCGTAGCCAAATTCCGACGGCAAACTCATGTGATCGTCAAATTGAATGCCGTCTGCGTTATATTGAGTGGTGATTTCTAGTACGAGTTCGGTAATGAATTGCTGCACTTCTGGATGAAAGGGATTGAGCCAAACTACTTCGCCGCCGGCGTCGTTTGATGTTTGGCTGCCGTCCTGTTTTTGTGTCAGCCACTCGGGATGATTTAAGGCTAATTCTGATGTGGGAGGGGCCATGAAACCAAACTCAAACCAAGGGATTACTAGCAGGCCTTGGCGGTGAGCTTTATCAATTAAATCTGCGAGCATATCTTGTCCGTCTAACCCTCTGTAAACAAAGGGTTGAATGTCTCTTTGCTGCGCTACATAGCTGGGATACATTGCATAGCCAGAATTCCAGGCTACAGGATAAATAGTGTTGAAATTTAACCGTTTTAGTTGGGTGACAGCATCTTTGAGTTTGCGACGATCTCTGAGGATGTCTTTGTCGTTTGTCGTCATCCAAACGCCGCGAATTTCCTGGCGGGGTTGCTGGGCGATCGCCGGAATCAAGTTGTTCGCCAGCAATACTATAATGAATGAGAGGGCAAACAGAAGCGGTAAAAGAGTTTTAATCGATCGCTGCCAACTGCGGGGAATGATGCGTAATGTCATAGTTTTGAATGGTGAGTTAGCTGTAGAAACACACCCCGGCATAATTTGGTGATAAAATTTGCTCGCTCTACAGTCTACAACCATTGGCGCTGAATGTGGAATCGGTTAAGTGCAATGGGTGGATTGATGTTATGCAATCGCAACTGAGCGAAGTATAATCCATGAGACAGAGAGTAGGTGAGAGCATTCTGTCAAAATGCTGGGAGATCATTGATTACGCACTGCAAGCTCTCCTTACCGGACATTGCCCCCAAGGATGCCTAGTGCTGTACAATATTGGTGCTGGAACATCTCGATCGAACATCTGTAATTGTGAAACATTTAGTGTTAATTGGCGGCGGTCACAGTCATGCTATCGTATTAAAAATGTTCGGTATCAAACCGCTGCCGGGAGTGCGTTTGACTCTGATTAGCGACGTGCTGCACGCGCCTTATTCGGGGATGCTGCCGGGGCACGTTGCCGGGTTTTACGATTACGATGAATGTCACATCGATTTGCGATCGCTCGCTGAATTTGCTGGATGTCAAATATTAATCGATCGGGCGATCGCGATCGACCTTAACAAAAATTTAGTGATTTGTCAAACTCGCCCTCCGGTTAATTTTGATTTGCTTTCTGTGGATATCGGCAGCACTCCTGCGACTTTATCGGTACCGGGTGCCGCAGAATATGCAATTGCAGCTAAACCCGTACCGGAGTTTTTAGCTAGCTGGAATCAGTTAATTTCCGAAAGGCAAAATCATCCCCAAAAACCGCTGCGGATCGCCATTGTGGGGGGCGGTGCAGGCGGCGTAGAATTAGCATTAAATATGCAATCTCGATTGGGGAAGGAAGAGGGAAGAAGGAAGAGGGAAGAAGGAAGAGGGAAGAAGGAAGAAGGAAGAGGGAAGAAGGAAGAGGGAAGAAGGAAGAGAGAAGAAAATTTAGAAAATTTATTATCAGAAATTCATTTGTTGCACAGCGGTGCTGAATTAATGCCTGCACATAACCATCGAGTGCGTCGCCGCATTCAAGAAATTCTTATCAATCGCGGCATTCAATTGCATTTAAAGGAAAAAGTCTGTGCTGTAGAAAAACTTGACAGAGAAACCAATTCCAAAATCCCCATTACCGATTACCAAATTTCCTGTAAATCAGGTTTAGAATTAGAGTGCGATCGCATTTTTTGGGTGACACAAGCATCCGCCGCTAATTGGCTCAGAAAATCCGGTTTAGCCACAGACTCAAACGGCTTTATGCAAGTCAACGACTGCCTCCAATCAGTCTCTCACCCCAACGTATTTGCGGCTGGCGATATCGCTGCGATGGTTAATTATCCCCGTCCCAAAGCAGGCGTGTTTGCAGTGCGTCAGGGCAAACCGCTGTTTGAAAATTTGCAGCAGTTTTTATTGGAAAAACCGCTGAAACCCTTTGCACCGCAGGAACAATACTTAGGGTTAATTGGTACGGGGAATAAAAGGGCGATCGCATCTCGCGGATCTTTCATGTGGGAATCGGCGCTGCTGTGGTACTGGAAAGATTGGATCGATCGCCAATTTATGCAAAAATTTAGCAATCTGCCCAAAACCCGCAATACCAAATAGCAATACATTCAGATATTCTCCTCTCTTCCTCTGCGTCAATAGCGTCCTCTGCGGTAAATAAAAAAGTCTTATTGAAAAACCCTTTAAGATTGTTATAGTAATATCAGAAGTCAGAAAAACTAACTATGTTCAGAAAAAGTGGATTTGGGCTGCTGTGGATTGCATTTATCACCTACGCCTTTGTATTTGCACCACCCGACAGCCCAGAAAAAACCATCACACTAATTACCAATCTTTCCACAGGCCAAATAGCAGACATCAACCCTTTAATTGTAGCTTTATTCAACATCATGGGAGTCTGGCCGCTCATCTACAGTTGCGTCTTATTTGCTGACGGCAGGGGGCAGAAAATACCTGCATGGTTATTTGCCACTTTATCCTTTGGCGTCGGTGCCTTTGCCTTGCTGCCTTATTTAGCCCTGCGGGAACCGAATCCAGAATTTCCCGGTCATAAAAATATCTTTTTAAAGATATTAGACTCCCGTTTTACTGGAATTTTCTTAACATTAGCTGCTGTTGGTTTAGTTGCCTTTGGCTTGACAAAAGGCGATTGGTCTGATTTTATTGGACAGTGGCAAACCAGCCGTTTTATCCATGTAAGCAGTTTAGATTTTTGTATGCTTTGCCTGCTATTTCCTGCCTTGTTAGGAGACGATATGGCGCGCCGAGGAATGCAGAACTCTACAGCATTTTGGGCAGTAACATTAGTACCGCTGTTCGGGCCATTGGCTTATCTGTGTACGCGCAAACCGCTGCCAGAAACTAATACTAAAACTGTTACAAATTAGACAGCAGTGCAGGGAATTTTCAGTTTAATCTAGGAATCTATCACAAGTAATCAGACAAGAAACAGGCAAGATGCCTGTTTCACAATAAGTAAGTTTTATTGTGGGTGGGCTTCGAGTCCGCTGATAAAAAAATGATTACAAATAGTGCAAAATCTGAGTATTAATCTAAATAATTATCTCCCAGTCTCTAGCAAATGAAAAAATTTCCTATCGTTGGCATCACAACACATAACCGCTGTTCAGCAGGCGCATATCGCTTAAATGGAACTTATATTGATGCTGTTCAGGCGGCTGGTGGCATTCCGATTTTATTGCCGCCCAATCAATTAGATCCGGGTAGTATTTTGGATGCAGTAGACGGTTTAATTTTTTCCGGGGGCGGAGATATCAACCCAGAACTTTATGGCGGTTATGTCGATCGCACAGTTTACTCGGTTAATGCAGAACGCGACAATTTTGAATTAAACTTAGCAAAGCTAGCTTTGAAGGCTGACATACCTGTGTTGGGAATTTGCCGGGGAATGCAAATGCTGAACGTAGCCAGCGGTGGCAGTTTGGTGATTCACGTACCGGATGCTTACGGAGACGAGGTTAATCACGGATCGGGCATTCCCCCGCGTGCGATCGAGCATACCATTGAAATTGAGCCAAACAGTCGGCTAGCAAAAATTATGGGAAAAACTTCAACAACAGTTGTTTCCTGGCATCATCAAGCAGTGCGGAAAGTAACATCCGATTGGCGAATTGTAGCCGATGCACCTGACACTTTGGTAGAAGCAATGGAACACTGCTATCACCCTTGGATGATAGCAATTCAATGGCATCCGGAAATGTCGCCAAACTGTTCGGTAAACTCTCGAATTTTTCGGGCGTTCGTGGAAGCAGCAGCTTCAAAATTCATGAATTCTACCAAGTCAGCATCAAATACAATTCATACATTTTTATAGTCACTTATTCTTGATAGTCAGTGTCTATCTCAATATCGAGAGTATCTTCATCTATTCTGACATACAGAACATTCGGGCGACAGCAAACTTGGCAATCTTCAATATAAGATTGTTCCATACCTGCGCTGATATCAACAAAAGTTGTACTCGGTTCGCCACAAAAAGCACAGTAATATTCAGCCGTTGTTTGCATCTTTTTCACACTCTCTTTTGGTGACTTCGTGGCGGTAGCGAAACATATCTGTTAACCGCATTTCCACCCACCAACCTAACAACAAATCGACAATCGGGCCGCCCGGTATCGAAAATGCGATCGCATCTGTCAATCTAGTCTTGCCATTTTCTGAGGTAAACTCGTGTCGGTGAGTCCAACTTGCCATCGGCCCCTCAGTTTGTTCATCAACAAACAAGCGATATTGTTCGCACTGAGTGTGAGTCGCCACCCATTTTACAGGAATCGGCCCCAATAACAGGCGAAATTCTGATACAGCACCCACATCGAGTCCCCCTTCGCGGCGAATGATTTTCACCGGTTGCCAAGGCGGAGTCAAAAGTTGCAGAATGTCGGGCTTTTCGTGAAAGTTCCAGACTGCTTCAACGGTGGCATTAATCAGCGACGAGTATTTAAAATTGGGCATTGTATCGTTGGGCTAGACAGTTAAGTGCGATCGCATTTCAGCATTTGCAGTATTATCCTCGGTATCAGTACAAACAGCAACAGTTAGTTTCAATCCCAAAGCATTCAGCCAAGTTCCCAGATTATAAATCGCATCACTTCCTTGCTGCGACAGCAATTCATCCAGTTTTTTTAAGTGCAATTCATATTCTTCTGGAGTCATTTTTGGTTGACCTAGAGCTTCAGCTACATCGCTCAGAGATCGTTTCAGCAATGCTTCGTCAGGTTCTTCGCCTTCATCTAATTCAAAATGAGTTTCGAGATAGACTGCCGCATAACTGGGGTTTTTTAGCCGTGCCATCAAAAAGTCATGATACGGTAAACTTTTAGGCATTTTTTTAACTCCTATAATCTGTCCAGTATTCTATTGCTTGGCGAATGTCTCGGTCTTGAGTGCTTTTATCTCCTCCGCACAGAATAAGTATAATTGTTGTGCCTACTTGCCCAAAATAGATTCGGAAACCAGGGCCATAGTCTATCCTTAATTCAAAGACTCCATTTCCAACTGATTGAAAATCTCCCAAATTCCCCAAAATAACTCGGTTAAGTCTTTTATTAATAATTGTTGAAATTTTGCTATCTCGGAGCGAATCATACCAGTTATCAAACGGCACTTGACCGTCTGAGGCAACATAACGCTGAATTTCCCTGGGTTGGACTTCTGCCATAATTGTATTATAGTATGTCGCTCCTCATCTTATCTTGAACCAGTTGCCAAGGCGGAGTCAAAAGTTGCAGAATGTCCGGCTTTTCGTGAAAGTTCCAGACTGCTTCAACGGTGGCATTAATCAGCGACGAATATTTAAAATTGGGCATTGTATCGTTGGGCTAGACAGTTAAGTGCGATCGCGTTTCAGCATTTGCAGTATTATCCTCGGTATCAGTACAAACAGCAACAGTTAGTTTCAATCCCAAAGCATTCAGCCAATTTCCCAGATTATAAATCGCATCACTTCCTTGCTGCGACAGCAATTCATCCATTTTTTTTAAGTGCAATTCATATTGTTCAGGATTCATTTTTGGTTGACCGAGAGCTTCTGCTACATCGCTGAGAGCTCGTTTTAGCAGTTCAGGTTCCGGCTCTTCCTCCTCTAATGTCGCCGTTATATAGGCTGCTGCTAGTTCGGGATTTTTTCTGAGAGATTCAATCAAAAATGGATGATAAGGTAGGCTTTTAGGCATTGTCTTAACTCCTATAATCTGTCCAGTATTCTTTAGCTTGGCGGATATCTCTGTCTTGAGTGCTTTTATCGCCTCCGCAGATGAGAATCACAATTGTCATTCCTATTTGCCCAAAATAAATTCGGAAACCAGAGCCATAGTTTATCCTTAATTCAAAGACTCCATTTCCAACTGATTGACAATCTCCCAAAGTCCCCAAAATAATTTCGAGTTTGCCAAAGGTGAACTTAGGATGGGTCAGTAGGACAGTTACTAGCTACTTTGGATTTTGTGGGAATGAGTTGAGGCAATTTCGTAAGAATACGTTCTATTTTTTGTTTTGGATTTTCTTCAAAAGATGTTAAGCGAACTTTGAAAAACCGCCCTTGAAGTACAGTCAAGATAATTACAGATTCTGCCTGTCTTCCAGAAACTATAATTTTCATCGGTACAAATAAAAATTTTAATTCACCGAATTCCCGAGTGGAAGTGACTCCAATATCTGCTTTTTGGTATATTCCCTTTTGAAGAGCGTATCTAACTCCTTCTATAGCTGAATTAAGTGCTTCTTCTACAAAAGGAGAATCCAAAGAATTTCCAATATCTTGATAATTAAGATCGTACAGATATAAATCGAGAGTATTGTCTTTATTTTTCCATTTTGCTCCGTAGCCCTGTCCTTCATCTCTACTGAGAGCCTTATAGTCAATTATAGTAACAAATTCTAAGTCCTCGATTTTCCTAAACGATTGGGCAATATAGCAAAGTTCCAACTTATCGGGTTCTCTATTCTCTTGGGCGATGAATATTGTGTTTCCATAGGAAGCAGATATCTTATGAAAAGTACCTGAAACTGGCAAAATAACTAGGAGTGTAAGGATCAATTTTTTCCATTTCATAATAGTAAACCCTCACAAATTTTTATATCCAATGAATTTGAGCTGTGAAATATAGAACCCATTTGAGATCTATTCCTGTTACCGTGAGCCTTATGCCAGATGGATTTCGGCTCTTTGGCAATGACACGCATGAGACTATTATAATCTAATTTACTAAACGGGACTTAGTGAATTCTCACATTCTTGATTTGGCTGTCGTGTTGTATGACTCATCGCCTCCGCTAAATGCTTCTTCAAGGTCGCCTCCGGTAGCGGCCCTTTTAAATGACTCCAAGGCAAAACCCGATCCAATTTCCACTCTTGAAAAACATAAAAATCCATCTCCGGCAACTGTCCCCGCAACTCCTTAAATGCCCGCCGATAACTGCCCAAAGTATCGCCATAATGCCGCACTAATTCCAACAGCCGAGACAGCCGCCGATCGCCCTTTGACAACAAACCCTGAATCACAGACCAGTTATAGCTTTCAGGTCTAAATTCTAAACCTAACTTCCGCAATTCTTTGTCTAAAAACTTCAGCCTCTTCTCCGCATCTTTATTCACTCCAAACCACTGAAAAGGAGTGTGAGATTTCGGTACAAAAGTGCTGCATCCCAGAGTCAACCGCAAACCGGGAGCGGCTTTTCTAATCGCCCGCATCATCGCCACCGTCTCCTCTAAATCCTCCATTTCTTCGCCGGGAATTCCCGCCATCCCGTAAAGTTTAATTCCCTTTAAGCCGCCAGCCTTAGCATTGATAGCAGCTTGAATAATTTCGTCATTTGTGAGTTTTTTGTTAACGATTTGGCGGAGGCGATCGCTCCCGCTTTCCACCGCAATCGTCACAGATTTGCTGTCTCTGTTTGTCAATATTTCTGCCAATTTAACTGTCACCGTATTCGTCCTTACCGAAGAAAGACTCAGCCGCACGCCGTCGTATTTCGGATGATTCAAATGATCCAGCAACGCTTCAAATTCCGGGTGCTGAGTGACCGAAGCACCCAACAAACCCAAACGATTAGTCACAGCTAAACCGCGATCGATCGCCGGAATTAGCGAATCCTCCAAACTCGCAGTTCTAAACGGCAAAGTCAGATAACTTGCCAAACAAAAACGGCACATTTCTGGACAACTCCGAACCACTTCCACCATGTAAATATTTTCCCAAGCCGCTTTTTCTGTCACCACAGTGGAAGCAGATAAAGTATTGCCGCGATAAGTCTGTTTTTCAACCATACTGGGAATTCCCGAATCGACAGGCTGAATCGATTTAATACCCTCAGCCGCATCCAGATAAGTTACTTCGTACAAACTGGGGACGTAAACTCCCGGAACTTGGGCTAAATGCCGCAATTTAGTTTGTCTGTCGGCGGTACGGACTTGTTTACAAGCATCAATAAAATTGTCAATGAGATGTTCGCCATCTCCCAGCAAAATCACATCAAAAAAATCGGCAAAAGGTTCTGGATTAGCAGTAAAAACCGGGCCACCGCCGAAAACGATCGGATGATTATCAGTTCGTTTTGACGCCCAAATCGGAATTTCTAGAGATTCCAATAAATTTAGAATATTTACATAGTCTAGTTCCCAAGAAAGCGAAAATCCCAGTAATTCTGGATGTCGGGGAAGTTGTTCGCGGATATCAGTAAATAAACGGCTGACTTCAATATCCGATCGCACAGCCAAAGTTGCCCACACTATCTGATAGCCGAGACTGGTAATACCCACCGTGTACTCGTTGGGAAAAGCAAAAATAGTCGGGATAGCATCAGCATCGGGGGTTGCTGGGGCAAATAGTAAGCGTTCTTGAGCAAATGGATTAGGAGTCATCCGATTTTAGATTTTAGATTTTAGATTTTAGATTATGGAATTTCTCCCACGGATAAATCCGGGGGTTTGTGACCCAATTGCTTTGGATAGCTGGCAAGTTTAGCCTTAGCAATAAAGAATCTAATTATAGCTCATAAATGACTCTAATCTTAAGTTGACACCTATACCTTCTGCTAACAGACAACTGACAAATGACCGAAAGCAATTGGTTGCGAGGCCGCCGGATTCATCAGTGGATAAGCACAAAAAAGCTCGGCCTCCGATAAACCTGAGAACGGTACAACCCGTGGGTGGTTAATCGAAAATCGAAAATCGAAAATCGAAAATCGATTGACTTGTTAAAAGTTAGTCTGAAATAGAATTGCGATCGTCCTGAGTTCTCGGAGTCGGCGGTGCACTGTGAAAAGTTGCAATCAGCAAACAGACAATCCCAGCATTAATAAACACATCTGCCAGATTAAATACCGGGAACCGAATCAGCCGAAAATCGATAAAATCTACAACATGGCCAGAAACAAATCGATCGATCCCGTTCCCCAGTGCTCCCCCCAAAATCAAACCGTAGCCAGCTTGTTCCCAGCGGTTAATTCGCGGCCCGAACCAAGCCAGCACAATCAATCCCAAACTAACGCCCAAAGACAGCCACCGCAACCAAATCGCCCCGCCATTGCTGAACAGACTAAAAGCGGCACCGGTATTAACAACATAAGTGAAGTGAAACACCCCGGGTAACAGCGGCTGCGTCTGCGGAGGAAGTGTCAAGTCAAAATTTTGTACCACCCAAAACTTAGTCAGGTGGTCTAAAACTAAACTGATAACAGCAGCAACCCAGAACAAGGGATTTCTTTTAAAACGCATGGATTGGGGAATAGAAAATGGGGCATCGGGCATGGGATAATTTACTCAAATTTCGCTAGTTATTACCAGCAGAATTCAGTGCAGCAAAGAAATCCCAGCCGCAGCGAGAAGACTCTCCCGTTGCGCAATGACAGTATAACCTTATTTGACACAACTACCAATCCCCCATTATCAATCGCCGATTACCAATTCTTGATTAAGTAAGTAAAGGCAAAAAAACATAGTATCTTGTAAGGGTGGGTTTAGCTAACAATCTATGAGACAAGCGATTTTATGACTGCTCTCACCCGCCCTCCCCATCTAATATTTATTTGTAACTACCTTACCGATTACCAATTACCCAATCAATAAAACATCAAGCGGCGCAAAGTAAATGACAGCACTGCGATCGCACAAACTACCGCCAATTGTCCCGGCAGAGGATAAATCGAATATTTAAGAATCTCATCGAATAAAGGTGTTTTTTTTGCCGGAGGCAGCCAGTAAGTAAAAACTAGATAAATTAAGCCGATCGCGTGAACAGTGAACAAACCGCACAAACAGCTAAAAGCCATAGATTCCAGCCGCGAAGCCACCTTAAAAGCTACCCAGCCGCACACCCAAGCACCAGGCACAAAACCCAGCAAATACCCAAAACTCGCTTCTTTGAGATAGCCGATGCCGCCGCCTTGAGAAAAAACTGGCCACAAAGTTAATCCTAATGCCAAATAAGCAATTTGCGAGAGAGCCGCAGCATTTTTTCCCCCCATGCAGCCTACTAGCAAAACGGCTCCAATTTGATAGGTAACACCTAAAGAGTACGCCTGAAGTCCTCGATCGTCCCACAACCCAATAGGAATTGTGACAGATGCAGGCAAAAAAGTGCCTCCTATCGTCAGGAGCAAACCAATAACAGCCCAGATTAATTCAATAGGAGCAGGCATTATCATCAAACGGCATTCGTCAGAAGGTATAAGGCAGAAGGCATTTGTCCGAGGCAAGCTTCAATGCCCGCAGCTTTTAAATTCTTAATACTAGCACTACTGTCAAAATAACCACCATTGTATGGTTTTCTGGTTCTCCAGCCTGGATCTTGCGATCGTTTAATCGGGAATTTTGCGCCCGAGGGCGATCGACTGCTTGTTTCCGTAGCTATTTCTCGACCATGTATCTTATAAATTGAAAATTGTCAAGCTCATAAATAACATTAATAATATTAATTAATATTAAATTGCCATAAAGTGTAAAGATTCTTAACCTAACCTTTACTTTCGCGCGCTATGCTGATGCCGACACCCATATAACGATCGCAGATTTTTTATACCTATGCTTTTTCGTCTCAACTTGATTAATCCAAACCGTCTGACTACAGCAATTTCTGCTATGGCGATCGCCCTGAGTTTAGCAGCTTGTGGCGGCGGCAGCACAACCACAAGCAGCAGCCCCAGCCCCGGCGACACCGCAGCATCCCCCGTTGCAGCCACTGGCACAGCGGAAAACACCAAACTCGCCCTAGCCTCAGACGTAGCCATCACCGCAGCCGGCGCCTCATTCCCCGCCCCTCTGTACCAGCGTTGGTTTCAAGACTTCAACAAAATCAACCCCAAAGTACAAATTAACTATCAATCAGTAGGCAGCGGCGCCGGAGTCGAACAATTTACCAAAGGCACAGTAGACTTTGGGGCCAGCGACACCGCAATGAAAGACGACGAAATCGCCAAAGTTCCAGCAGACAAAGGCGTGCTCTTACTGCCCATGACAGCCGGCAGCATCGTCATGGGCTACAACCTGCCAGATGTACCCGAACTGAAATTGCCCAGGGATGTTTACGCAGATATCTTCGCCGGAAAAATAACCAAGTGGAACGACCCCAAAATTGCAGCAGCCAATCCGGGCGCTAAATTGCCAGACCAAGCCATCACCATCGTCCACCGTTCCGACGGCAGCGGTACCACCGCCGTCTTCACCAAACACCTGAGTGCCATCAGCCCCGACTGGAAAAGTGCAGTAGGCGACGGCAAAACAGTACAGTGGCCCGTAGGCGTAGGCGCAAAAGGCAACGAAGGCGTCACAGCCCAAGTTCTGCAAACCGTCGGCAGCATTGGCTACGTAGAATACGGCTACGCCAAAAACAACAATCTCAAATTTGCATCGCTACAAAACAAAGCAGGCACATTTGTAGTACCTAACGACGAGTCAGCTTCAGCAGCTCTAGCGACTGTGCCTCTGCCGGAAAACCTGCGAGCATTTATCGAAGACCCAGAAGGCGCTCAATCCTATCCAATTGTCACCTACACTTGGATGCTCGTCCCCAAAACAGTTGCTGACCCCAACAAAGCCAAAGCAATCGAGGCAATGGTTGAATACGGCTTGAATGAAGGTCAAAAAGTTAGTTCCGAATTGGGCTACGTTCCTCTGCCCCAAAGCGTTAAAGAAAAAGTAGCCGCGGCCGCTGACGGCATCAGCCCAGACTACAAGATTGAGGTTGCCAAATAGTAATTGAAGGAAGAGGGAAGAAGGAAGAGGGAAGAAGGAAGAAGAAAGACGGAAGAAGGAAGAAAAAAAGAGAGATATTTCTGTAGGGGCGGGTTTTACCAGAAAAATTTGTTGAAAAGTCAGGGGATTAATAAACCCGCCCCTCTTTGATTTTATTTATCGTCTTTCTTTCTGCTTCCTTCTAGCTTTTTCCGAAACAGGCTATTTTCCGCTACTATATATTTGGTTTTTTTTTCTATGATTTCAGATCGTAACAGCGCTCAATCAGAGAGCCGATCGCGCTCTCAAGCAGAAAAATCCTTAGACCAAGGCTTTATCTGGCTGAGTCGGATTTTGGGAATAGGAGTTGGTGTAATTTTGCTGGTAATCGCGCTCACCGTTGCTTACAGAGCTTTACCTGCGATTCAACAGTACGGTTTGGGCTTTCTGTTTAGCAGTAGCTGGAATCCGGTTAAAGAAGAGTACGGCGCGCTGCCGATGATTTACGGGACGATCGTCAGTTCGGCGATCGCGCTCCTAATTGCAGTACCATTAGGAGTAGGGACTGCCATCTTCTTGAGCGAAGATTTCATACCACTACAAATCCGCACAGCTTTGGTTTTTTTAGTAGAACTCTTAGCCGCCATTCCCAGCGTAGTCTACGGTTTGTGGGGAATTGCTGTATTAATTCCTATAATTAGCAGCATCGGAAAGTTTCTCAACGGTAACTTCGGATGGCTGCCGATTTTTAGCACCCCGCCAGTGGGCCCGGGAATGTTACCAGCCGGAGTAATTTTGGGAATCATGACTTTGCCCATTATTACTGCTATCTCCCGCGACTCTTTAGCAAGTCTCCCGCCCGAATTGCGACAAGCATCTCTGGGTTTGGGAGCTACTCGCTGGACAACAATTTTTAGAGTGCTCGTACCGGCGGCTTTTTCCGGCATTGTCGGCGGAATTATGCTCGGGCTCGGTCGCGCGATGGGAGAAACAATGGCAGCTACTCTGTTAATTGGCAATTCCAATCAGTTAAGTGCTTCTCTGCTAGCTCCTGCAAATACTATTGCTTCTCTGATGGCAAATCAGTTTGCCGAAGCCTCTGGCTTGCAAGTAGCAGCTCTGATGTACGCGGGGCTAATTCTGTTTATTCTGACGCTGATTGTTAATATCTTGGCAGAGTGGATTGTTTCTCAAGTAAGAGCAAAGTACAACTAGAAGTTTGCCGCAATTTCCTACATAGTTTTAGTTTATGTCAAATAGCGTCTCCGACGAGAATCCTTTGGTATCGAAAACAGGCAGTTTGAATAAGGTTAAAAACAGCCCGCAAGCGCTGTTTAATCTGGGGATGACTGTACTGGCTGGATCAGCTTTGGCCATCACTCTGCTACCTTTGTTTGCAGTGCTTTCCTACGTCACCGTACAAGGTTTCAATCGCCTGAATTTAGATTTGTTTACCAAGCTGCCGCCACCGCCCGGACTGTCGGGAGGCGGGATTGCTAATGCAATTCTCGGTACATTGATGACGGTGGGAATTGCTTCTTTAATTGCTGTTCCTTTTGGTGTATTGGCAGCAGTTTATTTGTCGGAGTTCAGCAGCGGCCAAATCGCTCGCTGGGTGCGCTTTGCTACTAATGTCCTCAGCGGCGTTCCTTCGATTATTGCCGGGGTATTTGCCTACGGTTTGTTCGTGGTAAATATGGGAGGTTTTTCGGCAATTGCAGGGGGCGCGGCGCTGGCAGTGCTGATGTTGCCCACGATTGTGCGGACTACTGACGAAGCTCTACAAATCGTCCCGCAAGATATTAGATGGGCGTCGGTTGGTGTGGGTGCTTCTAATTATCAGACAGTGTTGCAGGTGGTTTTGCCTGCGGCAATTCCGGCTATTTTAACGGGTGTGACGCTGGCAATTGCTCGCGCTGCTGGAGAAACGGCTCCTTTGATTTTCACGGCGCTGAATTCGCCTTTTTGGCCGGCAGGATTTGATAAGCCAACTCCGAGTCTTTCGGTTTTAGTGTACAACTTTGCAACGGTTCCTTTTAAGGCACAGAAAGAATTGGCTTGGGCTGCATCTTTGATTTTGGTGTGTATGGTGTTGCTGACGAGTATTCTTTCTCGCTGGGCTACTCACAAAAAAGTGTATTAAAGGGTGAGTTTTAAAAAGGCATTCATGCACTTATGGTGAAGGCCGAATGTAACCCAGGTCTTGAGTAAAATTTGAGAGGATTTTTACCTGTATGATGATGGATTTAGACAAGCAAACGGAAACAATTTTACGGACAGAAAATATCAATATTTTTTACGGCGCTT
Source organism: Microcoleus sp. MOSTC5 (assembly GCF_036701825.1). Classification (NCBI taxonomy): domain Bacteria; kingdom Bacillati; phylum Cyanobacteriota; class Cyanophyceae; order Oscillatoriales; family Microcoleaceae; genus Microcoleus; species Microcoleus sp. MOSTC5. Next base: position 25,772 of record NZ_JAUBRK010000061.1, read on the forward strand.
TTCACGCGGTTAAAAATGTTTGTATGGAGATTCCTAAAAATCGCATTACTGCTTTGATTGGGCCGTCTGGATGCGGTAAAAGTACAATTCTGCGATGTTTTAACCGCCTCAACGATTTAGTTAACGGTTTTCGTTTAGAGGGTAGAATTGATTACTACGGTCAAAATCTTTACGCTCCTGATATTGATGCTGTAGAGGTGCGCCGCAAGATTGGGATGGTATTCCAAAAGCCGAATCCTTTCCCGAAGTCGATTTATGACAATATTGCTTACGGTGCGAGGGTGAACAATTATAAGGGGGATATGGATGAGCTGGTGGAGAAGTCGCTCCGCCAAGCTTATTTGTGGGATGAGGTGAAGGATAAGTTGAAGCAAAGCGGTTTTTCTCTTTCGGGCGGCCAGCAGCAGCGTTTGTGTATTGCTAGGGCGATCGCGATTAATCCTGATGTAGTGTTAATGGATGAACCTTGCGCTTCTCTTGACCCGATTTCTACGATTAAGATTGAGGAGTTGATGCGGGAACTCAAGGAGAAGTATACGATTGTGATCGTTACTCACAATATGCAGCAGGCTTCTCGGGTTTCTGACCTGACTGCTTTTTTCAATGCTAAACTTTCTGACGATGGGAAGCGGTTTGGCTATCTTGTGGAGTGTGACAAGACTGAGGTCATTTTCCAAAGTCCGAAGGAAGAGTCTACTTTAGATTATGTGAGCGGCCGTTTTGGTTGAGTCCCCGACAGGTTGAAGCCTGTCGCTACAAAAACTGTCGTCCCTCTATAAGAGACTAAAAACATTTTATTTTCTGAGTATGGTAGCGACAAAAAAAACTGCGTAAAACTTTTCTGAATTGAGAATCCCGCTTTCTTGGAGAAAGCGGGATTCTGGGTTTTATGATTAAAAGCTCGATCGTACTTTTTGCAAATACAAGCCACTGATTTTTGTCAAGAAATGCTGAAGAGTTCACATATTCTTCATCCAATGCTTTAACAGGTTTTCTTTGACCATGTTTTGCCGCATAACTTCGAGCAAGTATTCCTGAGCTTGGTCTTGGCTTAACCTTTTGACTTCTTCGCGCAGCACTTGCAGTTTGAACTGCTGTTCCATGCTGAGGCTGGTTGTAGGCATATCCATAAGTCGCTCCTCCAGTTTGCTGAGATCGATGCGAGATTGATCGGGATGACGTTTCGCAGGATTTGTTGTGTTCCTACATTGTAAACTATCATAACATTCCCTTGACAATATGTCCAAAGTAGACATTTTGAGACTAATTTGTGTCGCAAAAGTACATCTAAGTGGGGGGAGCTCTATCATAAAAAGGCGTCAAGAGCGGGAAGCATAAGCCAAAGGAGATAGTTTGTATGGATGCAATGGAGTTTTTTCAAAGCAGTGCTGGGGAGTGGCGTTCTCAGCGCAGCACTCACCACCTCGCTTTCCGCCAAGCGGAGATTGGGGATTCAAATATTCAGGTAACGGCGCTGGCTGCGGATGACGCGCGAGTGGCCGAGATTTGCCAAATGCACGAAGTCGATCCGAGCCGGGCTGCTGGGGGGGCTTTTGTAACTTGGCACGGTTCGATGGCGTGGGATAAAGATGATGAGAATCACAAGGGATCTACGGTGTTCGCGATCGTCCCCGATCCTGAAAATCCCCGGCAGGGTTTGATGTTGCGGGAACGCGGCTATGCGGAAATTGTGCCGGTGGCTGGCCGTTTTGAGATGGATGACGAGGATGGGCTGCTGCTGATTACCGAATACGAGACGATGAGTTCGATCGAGCGTTTCTGGTTTGCTAATCCCAACGTGCGGATGCGGACGAGTAGTGTAAAGCGCTTTGGCGGTTTCAGCACTTCGACTTTTTGTACCGAAATTCGGGTGGAACCAGACTCGGATGCAACATCAGAAGCCGCAGGAGATCAAGTGGCCGCCAGCGAGTTTTATTCGGCTCTGGGCTGGTAATTTAGTCATTAGTCATTAGTCATCGGTCATAACTTTGGCTTCGTTTCCAGACTCAGCCTGGGAATCCTGGGTCTCAGGCTCTGCCTCCGGTTAGATTAGACGAGGCAGAGCCTCTCAAGTGGCGTTCCCAGCCAGAGACTGGGAACCTGGGTGATTGCTAATTACTGACTGCTGACTTCCCCAAAGTCAACAAATGTTACAGATTGTTGCAAAAATTCAGGAAAATCAGATTTAGATTGCGGGAATCCCCTAATCTGTATGTTGGTTAGTTGTATCCGTTATGCTGGCAGCTCACGGTGTCAACTATTTCTGAAATTTGAGATAACGGAGATTTTAACGTGGCGCTACCTTTGATAAGCTACGCCCCCAAGAGCCAAAACCAGCGCGTTGCTGGTTTTGAAGTGGGGAGCGACGAGAAGCCCAGAGTTTTCACAACTGAAAATGTGCTCTCATCTGGAGACATGGAAAATTTGATTTGGGCTGGATATCGCCAGATTTACAGCGAACACCAAATCCTCAAGAGCAACCGCCAAAAGTCTTTGGAGTCGCAACTCAAGTTCGGCCAAATTACTGTGCGGGACTTTATTCGCGGTTTGGCGACTTCTTCTCCTTTCTTGGAGCGGAATTATCAAACTAACAGCAACTATCGGTTTGTGGAAATGTGCGTGCAGCGCATTTTGGGCCGGGATGTGTACAGCGAGCGCGAAAAGATTGCTTGGTCGATCGTGGTAGCCAATAAGGGGCCTCAAGGCTTTATTGACGAGTTGGTCAATAGCGATGAGTACCTGGAAAAGTTCGGCTACGATACAGTACCTTACCAGCAGCGCCGAATTTTGCCTCAGCGAGTTGGAGGGGACACTCCTTTCAACTTGAAGACGCCCCGCTACGGTGAGTACCACCGTTCGCAGCTTGGCTTCCCGCAAATCATCTGGCAAACAAGTGTCCGCCGTTTTGTTCCTCAAGAGCAGCAGCCCAAAGCTGGCGATCCGTCGAACTATTTGGGTATGGCGCGCAATATGCCCCTGCCTGCTACTCCGCCGCAGCGCGTGCCTCTAGCTAATATCAATATCGACACGATGGTTCCCCGTCGCCGGTAATTGATGCTGCCCTGATGCGATTATTTGTGTCGGGCGATCGACTGAATCGATCGGCTTTTAGGCTGAGAGAGTTTTGAGTCTTGAGTTTTGAGGTTTGAGTTTTTTGATAAACTTGGAATCCAAAACTTAGGACTCATAATTTTTTGGGAAGAATTTCGCCAACGAGCAATGTACGGGATTTAATGGAGAAATATTAGACTTGAATTGAATGCCTTCGCAAACTATCTTTAAATATATCTGCGTCGATCTGCGTGCATCTACTTTCATCTGCGGTTTCCCTCTTGCATCAAAGATTTAGGCAAGAAGTTTAATGAAGAAAAAAGGAAGGGCAAAAAATGTTTATAGTAAGAACTTTAGCAGTTTTAACTGCCCAAGAGATCAAGTGTGAGAGCGCAGGCGCAATATTTTTAATAGGGTGTTGAATTGATCGGGTAAAGGTGCGATCGCCTCTATTAATTCTCCTGTTACTGGATGCTGCAATGTCAGCCGCCATGCGTGGAGGGCTTGTCCGGTTAAATTGACGCCGATGGAACGGTTGGAACTGTACATCGGGTCGCCGACAATGGGATGTTTTATTTCGGCTGTATGCACGCGAATTTGATGGGTGCGGCCGGTTTCTAATTGATAGTGCATTAAGCAATAGTTGCCGATTCTTTCTTTGATTGTCCAGTGAGTAACTGCGGGGCGACCGCCTTTTTCTACTGGTACTACTGCCATTTTTTTGCGGTCTGTGGGATGCCGCCCGATGGGTAAGTCTATTGTGCCTGTTTCGGTGTTGGGAGCCCCGTAAACTATGCCTAAATATTCGCGGCGGGCGGTTTTGGTTTTGAGTTGGGCTTGCAGGTGTTGGTGGGCAATGTCGGTTTTGGCGATCGCGATCGCACCTGTTGTATCTTTGTCTAATCTGTGCACGATTCCCGGCCGCTGAACTCCGCCTATTTCTGCTAGGGGACAGTGGGCTAAGAGAGCGTTGACTAATGTACCGTCTTGGTGTCCGGCGGCTGGGTGGACGACTAATCCGGCTGGTTTGTTGATGATAATTAGGCTGTCGTCTTCGTAGAGGATGTCGAGGGGAATTGCTTCAGCCTGCAAGGAAGTGGGCTGTGCTTCGGGTAAAGTGAGGTGGATGCGATCGCCCGTTTTTACTGATATTTTTTTCGAGGTGCAGGTTTCGTCGTTGACTTTGACGTTGCCTTGTGATATGAGGCTTTGGATTCGCGATCGGGATAAGTCCGGTATCTGGTTTGACAGCCAAATATCTAATCGCTGATTGAGATTACTGCGATCGAATTCCTCTGTATTTTCTACTGTGTAAATCTGTGCCGCAGTGTCTGTTTCTATCATTTACTTTTTACTATTTTTTGCCAAGTGTGTAAAGCAAATATCTTAATCATAACATCTGTGAGTGAGTTCGCGAGCGCACGGGTGCGTCGAAACCGGATTGTTTCACAGCAATACTTCCTTTGGGCCCGCAGACTGGGTAAAAAACCCGGTTTCTTGGGTTGGAGTGGTTAAGTCGTTTGAGTATAATTGTCAATTCTATCGACAATTGTCACAGTGGCCGCACCGCATAGATGTAGCTTCCTTGGTAAAGCCAAAAGCTTGCAGCAAAAATTGCCACCTGCACTCGCGATGTTTGAGATATTTTGCCATTTCTTCCGCTGCGGTAAAGTTTTGTTTTTCGCCTTTTTGCTGTGCGGATTTGTCGATCGCATAATTAAAAGGATCTTGCCATGTTAATTGTCCGCTGCTGTGGAGAATCGAAAGGGCGATCGCGCTTTCAGGAAATTCGCGGGAAACTGCTTCTATATCGCCTTTAACTGGCAGTTTTTTGGCTAATTGCTGAGCTTCTCGATATTGCGATCGCAATTTATCTTGAAAAAATTGTGCTCTTTGTTTATCTTCGGGATAAAGCAAACCCGTCGGTTCGCTAATCAATGTCAGGGCGATCGCCGATTTGCCGTCGCGTCCGCCTCTACCAATTTCCTGGATGTATTCCGATAATAGCAAAGGTGCTTGAAAGTGAACCACCCACCGGACATCTGGCTTGTTAATTCCCATCCCGAATGCTGAGGTACAAGTCACAAATTTAAGCTCATTGTTCAGCCAAGCTTTTTCTATGTTTCGTCGTGCTTCTGGACTTAAACCTGCATGATATGCTGCTGTTTCATAACCGGCTGCTTCCAACAAATCCGCCAAGCTTTCGCTATCTTTCCTAGTGCGGACATAGACTAAACCTGCTTGTTTTTGTCGAGCTTTAATAAAATTTAATAACTGCTGCCTGCGTCCTCTCGGCGTCCAGACTGTTTGCACTTGCAGGTGCAGATTAGAACGGTAGGGACTTAGCAAAAATGCTTCGGGTTTTTGCAGTTGCAAGACATTTTTGATTGTCTGCTGCGCGTCGGGGTTGGCGGTAGCGGTAAAAGCTGCGATCGCAATTTTACTGTTGGCTGGTTTAGCTTTCAACAAAGCCGATCGCACTGTTCCCAAACGGCGGTAAGCTGGTCGAAAAGTATCACCCCACTGCACTAAACAGTGAGCTTCATCTAATATTAAACCGTTGATTTGGATGTGCGGCTGACTGATAATTTCCCAAACAGGCTTACTGAGTAATGTTTCGGGAGACAGGTACAGCAATCTTAATTTGTTTTGTTGCAGCGATTGCATAGTTTGTCGGCGCTGCTGTGTTGGCAATTGACTGTGGAGGAGGGAAGCGGGCAGATTGCGATCGCGCAATTCTTGTACTTGATTTTCCATCAGTGCGACTAACGGCGAAACTACCAAAGTTAAGCCTGTTTGCAACAAAGCTGGCAGTTGAAAGCAGATTGATTTGCCACCACCTGTCGGCATAATTATTATTGTATCTTTTCCGGCTAATAAACTGCCGACGATTTCTCCTTGTGGCGGTCGAAAGTCGTCGTATCCCCAGATTTTTTGGAAGGCGGCGCGGGCTTGATTTAATGATGTTGGTTCTGGTTGGTATTGCATTTAATTTATCCCCAAATCAGACATAATGTGCGCAGTGCGCACCATACATAATTAGATTTTGTGTAAGTCCTAATGTACCAAGAAACCGGATTGCTGGCTCCATAGTATGTAAATATCCAGCATAATTAGTGTTAATTTAATAACAGTTAATAATTTTACTCTGATTTGAATTATGAACGCAAGCACGTTAAGCGAAGTTTTCAGCTATCGGCAAAAGACTTGTGACATTTTCGACACAGCGGGGGCGGTAGAGGCGGTGCGCGAAGATGGTTTTGCGCTGATTCCCGGTGTGCTCAGCGCGTCGGAAATAGCGGCGGCGCGGGAAGCACTCGATCGCCTGCAACCCTTCGGACTCGACGGCAGCAGTTGGAGTGAATTGAACCATCATTTTAAATGCGTTTTTAATCGCGATCGCCTGTGGCTTTCCTATGCCGATCGACCCGGTATAATTGAGTTAGCAGAAGCATTAATGGGCAGCGATTGCCACATTATCGGCATGACTGCGTGGAAAAGCGGGCCCGGTTATGACGGTTGGCGCGTCCACGTCGATCAGGTGTTTGTACCAATACCAGAAAGCGTGTTTGCCGTTAGCGCAGCCCTCGGAGAGGATCGCACTTTTCAACTGCCAGTATGGATTTGTACAGCCCATTTCTATCTCAGCGACATCGCTGAAGACCTCTGTCCTACCTACATTATTCCTGGCAGTCACAAATCTGGTCGAAAACCCGATCGCGGGGAAGAAACTTGGAACGGACATTCCCCAGAACCAGTTTTATGCAAAGCAGGAGATGTGCTGTTTTTCCGCAGTGAAATTTGGCATTCCGGCGGCAAAAATACGACAACAGATGGAACTCGCTACTTACTCCAAGTGCATTATTCCCACCGCGACATAGCGCAGAAATTTTCGCCTTGGCCGTGGCAGTTCAATCCCGAAATTCTCGCTACCGCTACTGAACGGCAACTGCGGCTTTTAGGCAAACATCCTGAGTCAAATTACGGTTAAAATACATTGCTAATTTTGTTTGAGGCGCGAGTGATAATAGACGCGATATGTCATATTTCTTTTAGATTTTGAGTTTTGGATTTGAGATTACGATCAATTCTAGAGACTGGTAAATCTCCGAATATCTCGATCGATCCAAAATCCAAAATCTAAAATCTAAAATCGCCTAAGATTGACCGTCTCGGCGGCCGAGTTCGTAAACGCCGCCGCCAATACAGGCGATCGTACCCATAGATACCGCCCAACCAGTGCCCAGCGACCATTCGACGCCCCAATTGCACAATCCGCCGACAATCAAAAAGGGCAGAATGCTTAACAGCGAGGCGTAAAAAGCATTTTGAGCTTCTCTGGCTTGGCGGGTTCTTTCAAACTCGGCTTCCGAGGTGTAGAGGGATCTCTCAGCAAAATTCATCCAGCGGTTGAGTTGCAGGATTACCCATTCTGTCAGGGGCGACAGGCCCCAATAGAGGGCCAAAGACCACAAAGACGCACCTGCGATCGCAGTTGCGTCTATAGCAAAACTAAAGGGAAAAATTTCAGTAAGCATTGCTTGATGTTGGTGATGAATTTGAGATTTCAGACGGCATCCAAAATCCCCGAACTAACTATAGTGTCAAGCAAAAGCTCGATCGAATTCAACCGCATCAGGAATTCCGCAGGAAAATAATTTTCTGTTCCCTATAGCATTTAACCCGAAGCCTTGACACCGGCTCTGTATGCAGTAAGATACACGTTGGTCAACTGATTCGTTTGGCGGGTAGAGCTGACGAAGGCAATCTTGCAGCGAATTGGCCCGACAACCCACACCCCCAAATACATTCAACTTTCAGCCGTGAAAAAAATCGTGCAAGACTCTACAGGCCCGCTGACGGCAAAACGCTTTTTTCGTCCCAGACAGATGCTGCTAGTGGCACTTTCGATCGGCATTGTTTCGATCGGCCCTTATTTGCAGCAGCAGTTGGTAACAGCTCAGTCTGGCTTACCAAGCAGAGTAGCGACGGGTAATTTGTGGCAAGAAGCTTCTTTTCCCGTCGAAAATTTTGAAGCCTACAGTTCCGCCTTCGGCCCCCGCGGCGGCGATTTTCATTACGGTTTGGACTTGGCCGCCCCGGAAGGCAGCTATATCCGCAACTGGTGGGGCGGGCAAATTGTGGAAGTTTGGGAAGATGGCCGGTGCGGCACTGGTATGGTGGTGCGATCGGGAAATTGGGAACACATCTACTGTCACCTCAGAGGTCGGGTGGAAACAGCTAACGGCGGGCGTTATTATGTCGATCGCGAAGGCGGCCTGGTAATTTGGCAGGGTCAAACTGTGCCGGCCGGTGCGAGAATTGCCAGAGTTGGGATGACCGGCCGCACGACCGGCCCTCACCTGCACTGGGGATTGAAGTATGACGGTCGCTGGGTAGACCCGGCTTTGGTATTGCGGGAAATGTACTCTCAGCAAAGCTCTAACTTCTCTACCTCGTCCAATTCCTAGAACTAAGGAGAAGGCTACCGATCCTCTAAAAACTCATGCAAGAAACCTCTAAAAGGCTGCACCGCCAGAGTTTGCGCGCCCTGGACTATTTGAATTTTTTTCTGGCCGACGTGCGCGACGGTGTGGGGCCCTATCTGGCAATCTACCTGCAAGCTTCCCGCAACTGGAACCCGGCTGATATCGGGATTGCTATGTCTGCGATGGGCATCGCTACAGTAATTGCTCAAACTCCTGCCGGGGCTTTGGTAGATCGGCTGCGGGCTAAACGGCTTTTAATCGCGCTCGCGGCGGGGCTGGTAGCGCTCGGCTGCGGCTCGATTATTTTGCTGCCAACTTTTGCGGTGGTGATCTCGGCGCAAGCTTTGAACGGCGTTGCGGCTGCAATTTTCCCGCCGGCGGTAGCAGCGATTACGCTGGGCATAGTTGGGCACAGCAAGTTAGACAAGCGGATCGGCCGCAATGAATCGTTCAATCATGCAGGTAATGTGGCTGCGGCGACACTGGCGGGTTTAGTGGGCCACTTTATTGCACGGGAGGGGATCTTTTTGCTGGTGGGGGGAATGGCGATCGCCAGCGCGATCGTGGTGCTCCGGGTGCGCGAAGAGGATATAAATCACGAGTGGGCGCGGGGGGCCGAAATGGAGGAGGCAGAGGCAGAGGGTGGAAATCAGGCTGGCGTTTCTGGGTTCGCGCAGCTATTTAGCGATCGCCGCCTTGCCATTTTTGCTCTTTGTGCCGTACTTTTTCACTTTGCTAATGCCGCGATGTTGCCTCTCGTCGGTCAAGAACTCTCTGCTGGCAAAGCAACGGGCGCATCTCTTTATATGTCCGCCTGTATTATTGTAGCTCAGCTAGTGATGATTCCGGTGTCTAGCTGGGCGGGGCGTTTGGCGCACGGCGGGCGCAAAAGAATTTTTTTGATTGCCTTTGCTGTGCTGCCCATTCGCGGCGTACTTTATACTTTGAGCGACAATCCCTATTTTTTGGTTTCAGTGCAGGCGCTTGACGGCATTGGGGCGGGAATTTTTGGGGTGCTTTCGGTGCTTGTGGTTGCTGATTTAACGAAGGGGACGGGACGCTTTAACCTCACGCAAGCGGCGATCGGCACGGCGGTGGGAATAGGGGCTAGCAGTAGCAATTTAATGACTGGGTTTATCGTTCAAAAAGCTGGATATAATGCTGGATTTTTGACTTTGGCTGCGATCGCTGCGGTTGCTTTGGCGACCTTCTGGTTCGCTATGCCGGAAACCACATCAAAGGAGGATTGGCCTTCAGCAGCAATAGAAGTGTAAAAAACTCTCTTCGTACGGATCTCGTTGTGGGACAGGCGTCCGAGCCTGTCAAACCTCTCCTGCACTGGGGATTGAAGTACGGCGGTCGCTGGGTAGACCCGGCTTTGGTACTCAGGGAAATGTACGCGCAACAATCTTAATTAGTCATTAGTTAGCAGTCATTAGTCATTAGTTAGCAGTCATTTTTGTTGGTTTGTAGTAAGGAATAAAGTCCTTATTTTTTGGATAATTAGGAATAAAGTCCTCACTACAAACTTGAATAACTAATGACTAATGACCAAGGATTAATGACTCTTTATGTTGGGGCCAACTCTTTTTTTGTTAACTCGGTGTACCGAGCGACAATTTGGCGGAATTCGTCGCCGTCGATCGTTTCTTCATCCAACAGCGCTTCGACAAGTTTGTCTACCAAAGCGCGGTTTTCGCGGATAATCCGGCGAGCTTCTTCGTAGCAGTCAAAGGCAATTTCCCGGACTTGCCGATCGATCTTGATTGCCATTTCTTCGGAATACTCGGATCGTGAATTCCAGTTCTGACCCAAAAACACCTCATTGTTCGGACTTTCCAAAGCCACAGGCCCCAAATCCGACATTCCATAAAGCGTTACCATCTCCCTCGCAAGACTGCTAACTTTTCTGAGATCGCTGCTGGCACCGGTGTCTATTTCAGCATCGCCATAAATTTCTGCCTCCGCCGCCCGTCCCCCCAAAGCTACTTTAATTCGGTTTAACAGCAAAGCCCGACTCCTCAAACCTTCGCTGTCGAGCATTTCGTCGTCGAGCACGAAGCTAGTAAAGCCTTCGATGCCGCCGGAACGGGGAATAATCGTTACTTTTTCCACCGGGTCGGCATTTGTGAGCATGGTCGCGACTAGGGCGTGTCCGACTTCGTGGTATGCTGTCATCCACTTTTTCTTGCTGTCCAGCAGCGGGTTAAGCGTAAGCCCGATCGTGATCCGGTCGATCGCGTCGTGAACTTCTAAGTTAGTAATCGTGTCTTTACGCCGCCGCGCTGTGAGAATAGCTGCTTCGTTGAGCAAGTTTGCCAAGTCAGCGCCGGAAAAGCCGGGAGTGCGGCGGGCGATCGTGTCTAGGGCAACTTCTGGGTCGAGTTTTTTGTTGCGCGCGTGAACTTGCAAAATCCCCAAACGCCCTTTGTAACTGGGCAAATCTACCGTTACTTGCCGATCGAACCTGCCGGGGCGCAGCAGGGCGGTATCGAGCACGTCGGGGCGGTTGGTAGCTGCAATCACAATCACGCCGCTGTTACCCTCAAAGCCGTCCATTTCTGTCAGCAACTGGTTGAGAGTTTGTTCGCGTTCGTCGTTGCCGCCGCCGATACCAGCGCCGCGCTGCCTTCCTACGGCGTCTATTTCGTCGATGAAGACGATGCAGGGGGAATTTTCTTTAGCTTTGCGGAACAAGTCGCGGACGCGCGAGGCGCCGACTCCGACAAACATTTCGACAAATTCGGAACCCGAGATACTGAAGAAGGGGACGGCTGCTTCGCCTGCGATGGCTTTTGCCAGCATTGTTTTGCCGGTTCCCGGAGGCCCGATTAACAGAACTCCTCTGGGAATTTTGGCGCCGATGGCGTTGAAGCGTTCGGGTTTTTTGAGGAAGGTTACGACTTCTTGAAGTTCTTCTTTAGCTTCTTCGATGCCTGCTACGTCGTCGAACATCACGCCGGTTTTGGCTTCCATTTGGAAACGGGCCCTGGATTTGCCGAAGTTCATGGCATTTCCTTGAGATTGGGTCGATCGGCGCAGGATTGCCATCAACACTGCCAACACTGCAAAAATCACTAGCAAGTTTACTACTAAACTGACTGCGGCCGCGTTGTCGGCTGTTTGTTTGACTTCAAAGTCAATCTTTTTGGCGCGGATTTGCGAGTACAGTTCTCGGTTGTTGTAGTCGAATAGGGTAACTGATTGGGCCTGATCGCTTTTTTGATTTTTTAGCCTAACTTTGGCAGTTCTTTGAGTTTCGTCTACTTCGATTTTACTGACTTGCCCTTTTTCTATGTTGTCAATCAGTTGGCTGTAACTCATGGTGGTTGGGGTGCTCTCGGCAAAAACCGGGGCCGAGAGCAATATTCCTTGAGAAATCACCAAACTGCCCAGGATGCGCCACAGATTCCGTCCTGGAATTGATTTTTTAGGATTCTGGCTCGATTTGTCTTTGTTTACAGCTAGATGCCCCAGCCATGCGTGTTTCCAAGAATTTTTCATATTGCTTTGCCCAAGGTTGAAGACTGCCAAGATTGACCGCTTTTGGTTTGCTACCTTTATTTATGTTAACAAGAGGGCGGGTGTTGAATGGGTTTATCTCTCGCTGGCATCTTAAGAGGCACCTCAAGAGGGGGGGTTTTGAATCCACGGCTCCTCTAGAAACCGGGTTTTTTACGTAATCTGCGGGCTATAACCAAGGATTTTGCTCAAAAAACCCGGTTTCTAGGCCCCCTCCGTAAATCTAAAATCTAAAATCTAAAATCTAAAATCGATGGATTTTGCTCAAAAAACCCGGTTTCTGGGCCCCCTCCGTAAATCTAAAATCTAAAATCTAAAATCTAAAATCGATGGATTTTGCTCAAAAAACCCGGTTTCTAGGCCCCCTCCGTAAATCTAAAATCTAAAATCTAAAATCTAAAATCGATTGACAGTTGCCGATCGAACTTGCTATGTTATTCATAGTCGGAATGAGTACGCTTTAGTCGAGCAGTGATTGTTTTTGAGTTTTATGGTAAAGATTGTCGGCATTGGCGGAAGTTTGCGGGCTGGCTCCTACAGCCAGTTAGCGTTGAAGGTGGCAGCAGAACGGGCGCAGGCCCTGGGCGCGGAAGTTGAAATATTGGATTTGCGATCGCTCAAGCTGCCCTTCTGCGACGGCGAGAATGATTATCTCGATTACCCGGATGTGGAAAAGCTGCGAAATGCGGTTAAGCAAGCCGACGGCTTGATTTTGGCAACGCCGGAGTATCACGGTAGCGTCAGCGGTGCTCTCAAGAATGCCCTGGATTTGATGAGTTTTGAGCATTTAGACGGGAAGGTTGCGGGTGCGATTAGCGTTTTGGGAGGGCAAGTTAACAGCAACGCACTCAACGATATGCGCGTGATTTTGAGATGGGTGCACGCTTGGGTAATTCCGGAACAAATTGCGATCGGACAAGCTTGGAAAGCTTTTAGTCCCGACGGTAAATTGTTGGATGAAAAACTGTCTGAAAGGTTCGACGAATTTGCTCTGAGTTTAGTGGAAAATACGCGGAAATTGCGAGCCATTTCGTAATTTTATCTCATGACAAATGTAGTTTGGGACGCAACTGGCATAGTCTTTGGGTGCGTCCATCCCCCTAATTGATCAATTTGAAGAGGTTTTGTCTCTAGCAGAGCACCCTACAAGCTGTAATGTTAACAGTCAATAGTCAACTGAGTTAAAATGGCATATCGATCATGTCTCCGAAAGGATGGGGTACATCGATCGCCATTCTTCCAGGTTTGGACTCATATTTTTCTATCCACTTTTTGGCCAATTCCAAAGCTTCCTCCTCAGTCTTGGCATTTTGGACGGCGACGTGGCGGTTGCCGCGGCTATCCCAAACCTCGACGTAGAAGACTTTCTGGGATTGAATAATCCAACCTTTATAAGTGTCTGCTGGTTCCATAGTTAGAATCCTAAAATAATCGGGCGGGGAGTTCGAGTGGCGAGCTAATTGTAAATATTGCCCTGTGTAAAATGAATTTTACGGGGATTTCTATAGTATTTTTGGAAAAAAGTCAGTTTTACGGTTAACCTCATGACTAGACTCCTGAAGCAATTATTTAACTGGAGAAAATATCTCCAACCTTTGGCCGCGGCGATCGCGATCGCCCTAATCGCATCGCAGATGGCGGTATTGCCGGCATTGGCGACTGGCGTGTACGAAATGCCGGTGTTGTCGGCGGGCGATCGTACTTGGGTGTTCGACAAAGGCGACGTGCTCAGCCGCAGCAGCGAAAGCAATATCAGCAGCGTACTCGACAACCTGGAAAACAAAACAGGGAAACAAGTCAGGTTGGTCACCATCCACCGCTTAGACTACGGCGAAACGACTGCCACTTTCACCGACCAACTGTTTGAACAGTGGTTTCCCGCAAAAGAAGATCGGACTAATCAAATTTTACTCGTTCTCGACACTGTTACCAACAGCGCGGCAATTCGGACGGGGGAAGGAGTCAAATCCCTGCTAACCGATGAAATTGCCCAGAGTGTGGCTGGGGAAACCGTGCAAGTGCCGCTGCGCGAAGGCAATAAATACAACGAGGCATTTGCGGCTGCAAGTACGCGCATTGCAACTGTTTTGTCGGGCGAACCCGATCCGGGTCCTCCTGAAGTTGTTGACAACATTCAAGTTGAAGGCACGTTTAAAAAAGCTGAAGAAACAGACCAAGGCAATGCCACAGTTGTTGTGGTTGTGCTGTTGGTATTGGCGACAGTGATTCCGATGGTGACTTATTTCTGGTATCAAGGTTTTTCGTGATCGGTGCTGCTTGCATCCGATCGGTTGCCGTTTTGTCAAGAAAGTATGGCAGGGCTGCACTAATCTTGAACGTATTCTCGATCGCTCAACAATGCAATTTCTGCCCGCACAAATTCCCGTCCCAGATAAGCCGCGTGATCTAACATTGTCACCGGGCTGGGGCGGGTTTCTTCTAGGATTTTGACGCAAAGTTCTTTGGCGGTTCTGCCGGTAAAAAGTGTTGCCTGAGTGCGTTCAACTTTGCCGCGGGCGGGGATGGGTTTACCAGTTTCGGGATCGACGGCGAGGCCTCGATCGTCGATGATGTTGGTGAAATGTTTGGCACAAATTAAACTGGTTTCGCGATCGATATAGATGATGAAGTAGCCGCCGGGATCGAGGTCGAGGTGGCGTTTGGATAGCTTGTCATCAATTGCGGTGAGGTTTTCCAAGGTTTGACTCATGGTTAGTGAAAGAAAATAGACAATAGCTGTGATTTGTTCTGCTATTTCTAGTTTAGTGGGCTGCGGGACAAGTTTGGGACATTGGTTGGTTGAATGCGGGAGAAAGTTTTGGGCGATCGACAATTCCTGCAATTTGCCGCTCCTATGCTACAGTCGATCGGGCTCGACAGAGAAATTGATGAGTGAACTTAAGACGCGATCGCTGTTAGATCCCCGACTTCTTGAAGAAGTCGGGACTCGGGGTATTGTCTTTTTTTAGCCGTTGCTCACTTATCTCTGATGCAAACTCGGTTATTGTTATATAGAGAATTTGTTTTTATTAAAGCTAAGCAAAAATGAAATTTATAGATTTGTTTTCAGGAATTGGAGGTTTCAGACAAGGTTTTGAAAAACAGGGATTTAAATGCGTTTTTTCCTGCGAAATCAACAGCAAATGCCGAGAAGTTTACAGGGAAAATTTCGGCGATGTTCCTTTTGCAGACATCATTAAAATTAATCCCGTCGAGTTAGAAGACTTTGATATTTTAGTCGCCGGGTTTCCGTGCCAACCTTTTAGCATCTGCGGCAAAAAGCTAGGTTTTGAAGATACGAGAGGTACGCTATTCTTTGATATTTGTAAAATTATAAAAATAAAGCAACCTCAAGTAGTTGTTCTCGAAAATGTCAAGCACTTAATCCATCACGACAAGGGAAATACATTAAAAGTAATTATTGCCAGTCTGGAATATTTGGGGTACAGCGTGAATTACAAAATACTGAATGCTAAAGACTTTGGAATTGCTCAACATCGTGAAAGAATATTTATCATTGCAACTAAAGGTAAAGAATTTAATTTTTCTCGGCTTAAAAGCAAGTTTCCTCCGCAACTCAGGGAATTTCTAGACGAGACAGGGGATTTTGAAATATTGGACAAATCAGAGTATACTTTAATTGATTATCCGAGAAAGCAAGATTCGGGACTTGTATTTGTAGGTTACAGAAATAAAGGTACTTGGAAAACTGGCGTGAGGCCGAATACAGAACATTTATCGAGAGTTCACAGACAGCCTAATCGCATTTATTCGGTAGATGGAGTGCATCCGACAATTCCGTCGCAAGAAACATCGGGCAGGTTTTTTATCTACATTCCCGAGCAAGATATGGTGAGAAAGTTGACGCTGAAGGAATGTTACCGTCTTATGGGTTTTCCTGAAGATTTTAAGAGTTATCCGAGTGCGGGGGAAAGTTACAAGCAAATTGGCAATTCGGTTTGTGTACCGGTGGTAGAGGCGATCGCCAAAGAAATACTGGGCGGTTTCAACCGCTCAGTATTATCAGGGGTTTTTAACGCGGATTTTATCTGACAAAGTGCTAAGCTATGTTGGCGAAGGTTGCCATACAATCCTCGATCGCTCTGCTAACAAATCAGCTAATCTTTCAGCCGTGTCTCGGTCATCTGTGACATAAGGTAAACCGACAATTTGAGCGTGGGATGCTGAATCAGGTACTGCATCTAAACCTAATTCACGAATTTGTCCTACTTGCAGACTAGCAACTCCGTAACAATAGTTGAACTTTGCTGCACATTGTTCGGGGGAACAAACACTGGCAATTGTCACCGATAAACCCGGTTCATTCGCTCGCAGTAAATAAGCGGAAGATACAACTAAATTTGCTTCGTCAATCCATTGTCTCCGGAGTAAAGCTCTATAGACAATAGCACTGTCAGGTAAAGTATTGAATTGATATTTCGTATTCATAAGTCGTTAGTTATAACATATCATTCGGAGAGCAGAGAGAATAAACTCTGTCTAAGAATAATAGATATTATAGCAGTTTTTAAGACTTATAAGAGTGTTTTACAATAAATATAGGAGCTACCTGGTATTTTACTTGCCACTGTAATGAATCATTAGATATTTATGACTACATCTGATTCCCTCCGAGAATATTTATCGGTCATACCTTATTATACCACTCTAGCCAATGGGCTAAGGTTGCTGCTGAAGTAATATCTTCCGATCCATACTCCTCACTCTTTTGATGATAAATGTAAGCTTTCTCATCAGCATTATGCGGGCAGAACAAGCGTACTCTCCGATCGGCATTTACATTTTGCCACGCAAGTCTGATACTACCTAGATCGTCTGTACCAGTGGATGCTTTAGGAAAATTATCACCCAAAATATCATAGGTTTCTACAATCCATTTCATCGCGGTTCTGAAAGCATACTCAGTCGGTCTCAAAATCCCGTACTCATCCTCTTGTTCTAAATCTAAAAGTTCGAGCAGACGTTCGACCGTGATGCGGAAATTTGATAAACCGCTATGGCTACTGCTATCAGTAATCTGTTCTTTCGCTACAGTCATAAGATTCAATCCCTTTTAGGCGCCAGTTTCATTTTAACACAGCCTCATGCTGTGAAAATTGCACTCAAAACTCCGATCGTTGACTGTCGATCGATATTTGCAAGGACACAGCATTGCCTTGTCCAAATCCGAATATATTTGTAGGGATACAGCACTGCTGTGTCCCCGATATTTGCCAGGACACGGCACTGCCGTGTCCCTACCGAAAACCCTAATTAATGAAATTTTTAAGCTTGTAGTTGCGCTTGAGTCTGCCGGCGCTGAAGCGCAACTACAAACCTCGATTAGGCGGGAACTTGGATTTTTTCGGTGCCGGCAAGTTCAAAGGCTGCGTGAATTGCCTTCAAAGCAGTTACACCTTGTTCCTCATCCACAACGCAGCTAATTTTAATCTCGGAAGTAGCAATCATTTGAATGTTGATTTGCTGGCGAGAAAGCGCTTCAAACATCTTTGCCGCTACTCCCGGATGCGCTACCATCCCGGAACCGACAACGCTAACTTTGGCAATTTGTGTATCGACAGCTACTTCGCCCCATCCGAATTCGGGGGCGGCTTTTTTGAGGGCGTCTTTAGCAGCTTCGGCGTCAATTTGTGCTACGGTAAATGCAATGTCGCGACTTAATATGCCGTCGATATTATGGCAGCGCTGCGACTGAATGATCGTGTCTACGCTGATATTTTCCTCGGCTAAAAGTCCGAACAGTTTTGCTGCTACTCCGGGTCGATCGGGCAATTGGCGAATTGCTAGACGCGCTTGATTGATATCCAACGCAACGGCGCGGACTGCGGGCGGTTTTTGGGATGATGAACGCCGCCCAATAGGGGAGTTGGCGACATCAAATGCTTTGCAGAGTTCGGCAACGGCCCGATCGCAATCTTCGGCATCGATCGCACAACTAACTTTTACCTCGGAAGTGGAAATCATTTGAATGTTAATTCCCGCATCCGCTAAAGTCTTAAACATCTGCGCCGCTACCCTCGGACGCCCGATCATTCCTGCACCCGCAATGCTAACTTTAGCGATCGGCTTTTCTTCTGCTTTCACTTCCGGTTCTCCCAATTCTGGGCGAGAATTCTTGCCGAGGGTTGGCACGATCGCATCTGCAACGGCGACAGCTTGATTGAGGGAATTTCGCCTCACTGTGAAGGCAATATCGTTAGTATTTCCTTCGTGAATTGACTGGATAATTAAGTCTACATCGAGGTTTTGTTGCGCAATCGCACCAAACAACCGCGCTGCTACGCCGGGGCGATCGGGCAAACGCAACAGCGACACCCCCGCCTGATCCAAGTCAAATTCCACCGCATCCACCGCTTTTGCGAGTTCCAAGCCCTCCAAAGGCCGGGATTGGGCGGGCGGCGACACTACCCGCGTACCGGGGGCGTCACTCCAGCTAGAAAGCACTACCAGGGGCACGCCGTAATTCTTGGCAATTTCTACAGCGCGCGGGTGGAGGACTTTTGCGCCCAAACTCGCCAATTCCAGCATTTCGTCGCAAGTGATTTCGTCCATCAATTGGGCGTCGGCAACCAAGCGCGGATCTGTAGTCAGAATTCCGGGCACGTCGGTATAAATTTCGCACCTGTCGGCCCGCAGCGCTGCGGCGAGGGCCACTGCTGTTGTGTCGGAACCGCCGCGCCCCAAGGTGGTAATTTCCAATTCTCCGGCATTGGCGATGCCTTGGAAACCCGCAACCACAACGACTTTACCGCTTTTTAACTGGGTTTCAAGCCGATTCGGGTCGATTCGCAAAATCCGGGCGCGGGTGTGGGCGGCTTCGGTGACAATGCCAACTTGGGCGCCGGTGAGGGAAATTGCGGGCTGTCCCATTTCCTGCAATGCCATGCTCAAAAGTGCGATCGAGACTTGTTCCCCAGTGGAAAGCAACATATCCATTTCCCGCTTGTTGGGATTTGCGGAAATTTCCTTGGCGAGTTTAACTAAACCGTCGGTGGTTTTGCCCATCGCTGAAAGTACGACAACCAGAGAGTTGCCGAGCTGTGCTGTTTTTACAACTCGTCGGGCTACTTCCAGAATGCGATCGACTGTACCAACCGAGGTTCCGCCATATTTCTGAACAATTAGTGCCATAGGACTTATACAAAAAGTGATGCAATACTTAAGCTAATATACGCAAATTTTTGATAATAACCGATGAATGTTTATATAGTTTCTGAGGAGGCTGCTAGGCGATCGCATTTTTACAGCACATGATATTCCTAGGGACACTGAATTGCCGTGTCTCTACCGGCATCTGCGACTTATGCGAATTTAAGTTTTTGATTGAAGAATTGCCAATGACTTATGAAGAACCCAACCCCGATAATCATCAGTCATCCCCAATCTAAAATCTAAAATCTAAAATCTAAAATCGAATTACTCGCCTTCTAACTCTCGCAAACGCGCTTCTAAAGCTTGAATTCGCAGCTCAGCTTCTGTGCGCCTCTGTCGTTCTCGTTCAGCAGCCAATTCGGCTTGTTCTGCCCGTTCCTCGGCCGCCGGCAGCAAATTCCCGGAAGCATCCCACCAGGGCAGCCAAGGCAGTTCTACGCCCCGATCGACCCCTTGCAAAATGCCTAATTCCACTCGTATTTGTGCGATCGGGTAATGTCCGCGCTTATTTTGTGGGACTAACTCGAACCGATCCTCTACCAAATGATACACTTCAACTTGTGCCTTTTTGACTTCATAAATGCCGTAAAAAGCAGGTCTAATTATCCGCTCGTAAATCCAGAATTTGCCCTGGCGAGGAGTCCTATCTCTTTCTTCACTGCCATCGCCAGAAACAAATTCAAGTACAATTAGAGGCAGCATTAATTCCTGCCACATTACATAGGAGCGGCGAAGATTTCCGTCAATAGTTGGCGCCACGTCGGGCACGTAAAACCAATCAGGTGTTGAGGCTCCTCTTTCTGGCGGTTCCGGGGGCCGGAGCACTCGCCAATAAATACCGGAATCTTGACCGATGCAGTATTGTCCGTCGGGATGAATTTGGTCTAGAATGGGTCGAATTGAAGTTGTTAACAGGATGCTTTGAGGATGTTCTTGGAAGTTTTTTACAAAAGTACCGTCGGAGTCTGGTAATTGAGTGGGGTCGGGGAAATCTGTTGCTATAATTTCTAGTTTTTCGGCGACACTCATGTTGACCTCTTGAATGTTAAAAAATTATAGTTATAATTGGTGACTTAGAGATTAATAATGCTATTATGTCATTGGAAGCCTCCGGTTGCTATATAGAAAATTTTCATAAATATGAGTAAGTACAAGTTAATTATTTTTGACTTCGACGGCACTTTGGCAATTACTCACAAAGCTATTGTATTTTGCTTTACCAAAACTTTTGAAACTTTCAATATTACCCCGCCTGCTGCTGATACTATTATAGGTACGATCGGCATCAATTTACCAAATAGTTTTAAAATCCTCCATCCGGCGATCGAGGAAAGCGCAATTCCCGAATGGGTTGAAACTTACCGCTCTTATTATCGGACTGAAGGTGAAAAGCAGGTAGATTTATTTCCGGGGACAAAGCAAGTCTTGCAGTTGGCGCGCCAGTCGGGATTGAGCTTGGGAGTTTTCAGCAACAAACACGTTAGTTTTGTTGATTTATTACTAAAAAATTTCAAAATCCACAGTTTTTTTGATTTAATTTTAGGTGATAACGGACAAATAATCCCGAAACCAAATTCGGCTGTTTTTCACTCGATTATTAAACCGCTGTTCCCGGAATTGGATAACAGTCAAATTTTAATGATTGGCGATACAGCGATTGATTTGCTGTTTGCTAAAAATGCTGGGATAGATGTTTGTTGGGCGGCTTACGGATACGGCGATCGCGCTCAGTGTCTCGCCCTAGAACCGACTTTCGCGATCGACGATATTTCGGAACTTGCTGTGTTCGTTAAAAATTAATTTTTCCTTATTTTTTTCAGAAGAGTTTGAATCATTTAAGTAAAAGACATTAACTAAGAAATATTTTAATATAGCCGGACGCTCTATTTTTTTGATTGAAGTGAAAAAATAAATGCCCGAACCTGTAAGCCACCCAAAGGCTGCCCAATAAACCATACCAAAGATAGAGTTATCGCGGTAACAGTTATTATAAGTTAACAATTAGGATTCTTGAGAAGGTAGAAAGCAGAAAGCAAAAGGCAGAAAGAAAAAAACGAGGGAAGCCTGATTTTTTCTAGGTAAAATTTACAGCCAAAATTCTGCATAAGAGCCTTCTAACTTCTGCCTTCGGCAAACAGGAAATTCTGTTAAAATATAGGGTGCGGCCAGTCGGGATAGACAATAAACTCAATTTATAGAAACTCATGCAGATCGATATAAGCATTCCTTCTGAAACGCTATCGCCGACTCGCACTGGCGGCAATCCACCGAATTTAATAGAAGAAGTATTTCGGCTGTACGATCGCGCCCTGGCAGCTACCAGCAACGGCATCTCGATCGCGGACGCTACCCGGCCGGACAAGCCCATAGTCTACTGCAACCAGGCTTTCGAGCGGATTACAGGCTACGATCGCAGCGAAATAATCGGGCACAACTGCCGCTTCCTGCAAGGCCCGGATACCGATGGCGCTGCCGTCGCTCAAATCCGCGCGGCCCTGAAAGAACAACACGACTGCAAAGTAGTTCTGAAAAACTACCGCAAAGACGGCACCCCCTTCTGGAACGAACTCACCATCTCGCCCGTGCGCGACAGCAGCGGGATCGTCACTCACTTCATCGGCGTCCAATCTGATATCACCGATCGCAAACAAGCAGAAGAAGCCCTCAAACAAGCCGAGGCAAAATACCGCAGCATCTTTGAAAACGCCACCGAAGGCATCTTTCAAACCGCCCCAGACGGGCGCTACCTCAGCGCCAACCAGGCACTCGCCCGAATGTACGGCTACGATTCCCCGTCAGAACTGATCGCAAAATGTTCGGCAAAAAACCTTTACGCCGATCGCGCCCGCCGCGCTTCCTTCATTGCCGAAATCAGCAAAAACGGTTCCCTGAAAGAGTTTGAATCCTGCGTCCACCGCAAAGACGGCAGCACTACCTGGATCTCGGAAAACGTGCGCGAAGTCCGCGGCGCAGGCGGCGAACTCCTTTACTACGAAGGAACCGTCGCCGAAATCGCCGCCCGCAAACAAGCCGAAGCAGCCTTGCGAAATCAAGAATACTGGCTGAAAACCGCGATCGACGCCGTGCCCGACGCGATCAACCTCACAGACAGCGAGGGGCGCTGGCTGATTGCCAACGACTGCGCCCTCCAACTTTTGGGCTGGGAAACCGCAGACTACCAGGGCAAAACTACTGCCGAACTCGCTGCCGCCGCCGATGCCAGAGTCAGAGAAATCCTGCTAAATTGGCAGGAAACCGACGAAACCACCTGGCAAGCAGGCACTCTTACCTCCAGCCGCCAAATTGTCCCCTTGCCCACAGGCGGCAGCAATTTGTTTGAAGTGCGGAAAGTGCCGCTGTTCAACCCCGACGGTTCGCGCAAAGGTTTGGCAGTCGCGGGGCGCGACATCACCCAGGAAGTGGCAGCGGATGCAGCTTTGCGAGACAGCGAACAGCGGTTTCGGGCAATTTTTGAACGCGCTGCGATCGGCATGGTAGTCGCTACCCTCGAAGGTATGGCGATCGCCACTAATCCGGCATTTCAAGCTATGCTGGGGCGATCGGAAGCTCAACTGCGGGGTGCGGGCCTGGACGAATGCACGCACCCGGAAGACGTACAAGCTTCGCGCGAGTTGCGCCAACAGTTGGCCGCGGGTTCGCGCGAAGCTTACCAAATCGAGAAACGCTACCTCCGCCCAGACGGCAGCATCAGGTGGGGACGCCTCAGCGCCTCTGTCATCGACAGCAGTCAGGGAACGCCGCAGTTTATTTTGCAAATGGTAGAGGACATTACCGATCGCAAACAAGCCGAGTCAGCTTTGTTGCAAAATGAAGCTAAATGGCGATCGCTGATTCTCAACAGTTCCGACATGATTACTATTGTCGACGCCAGCGGTCGTATTGTTTACGAAAGCCCTTCTGTAGAAACAGTTTTGGGCTACGAACCCGAGGAACTCGCCCGTCAAATTGCCGTCGATTTCATCCACCCAGACGACCTGCCGTCGCTGATGTCCGACGGCGAAAAAATGATCGCAAATCCAGGCGATCCGATCGCCCTAGAAGGTCGGTTCCGGCGCGCTGACGGTTCTTGGTGTTTTCTCGAAGGCGTCGGCATCAACTTGCTAGCAGACCCCGCTGTGAGCGGAATTGTGATCAACTCCCGCGACATGACGGCGCGCAGGCAAGCAGAGTACCGCCTCAGCAAAATTAACGAGTGCTTTTTGGGATTCACCACCGACGCCAGTGACAACATCCAGCGCCTGACATCCTTAGCAGGCGAGCTTTTGGGCGGAAGTTGCGCTATCTACAGCCGCCTCGGTGGCGGTCTGCTGCGCGCGATCGCGACTTGGCAAGCGCCGTCGGACTACCCGCTGGTCGATCGCGCCGAGGGCCACATCTGCACCGACGTATGCAGCAAAGGAAGCGATCGGGCTGTGGCTATTCCTGACTTGCAGAACACGATCTACGGCAAAATCGATCCCGCTGTCATCCGCTACCAACTGCGAAGCTATCTGGGACAAGCAGTGCGGCTGGGCGACAATTACGTGGGTGCGCTGTGCGTTCTCTACACTGACCCGATCGCGCCCACAGAAGCCGACTGCAAGCTGATCGGAATTATTGCCGGGGCGATCGGAGTTGAGGAAGAACGGGCCGCCGCCGCCGATCGCGATCGCCAAAAATCCCAAGAACTGCAAACAGCTTTGCACGAATTGCAGCAAACTCAAATGCAGTTAGTACAAACCGAAAAAATGTCTTCCCTCGGACAGGTGCTAGCAGGAATTGCCCACGAAATTAACAACCCAGTAGGCTTTGTCGCCGGCAACCTCTGCCATGTCCGAGACTACGTTCTCGACTTGTTAGAAATCGTGCAAGTGTATCAAGCAGAGTACCCAGATTCCCCTGCCAAAATTCAGCAACAAGCCGATGATATAGACTTAGAATTTCTAGCAAAAGACCTGCCAAAATTGCTCAATTCGATGCAGATAGGATGCGAGCGCATTGTAGAAATTATTCAAACTCTGCGCAATTTCTCGCGGGCGGACGAAGCGAAAATCAAGACTGCCGACATTCACGAAGGTTTAGAAAGTACCTTGTTAATGTTGAACAGCCGGCTGAAAGCCAAGGCAAACTGGCAGGGCATTGAAGTGATAAAAAAATACGGAGAACTGCCGCAAATACAATGCCATCCCGGACTGTTAAATCAGGTTTTTATGAATCTATTGGCCAATGCGATTGACGCCTTGGAAGAAAGCAGCAGCAAAGCAAAAAATACAGCCGATACTATCTTTCCTACAATTACGATTCAAACTGAAATGATTGATAACAATCGCATTTATATTCGGATTAAAGACAACGGCCCGGGCATTCCCGAAGATCAGATCGTGCGTTTGTTTGACCCATTTTTTACCACAAAACCCGTAGGCAAAGGCACAGGTTTGGGTTTATCAATTTCGCACCAAATTGTCGTTGAAAAACACAACGGCAAATTGCAGTGCCTCTCGGAACCTGGTAAAGGCACCGAATTTATCATCGAAATTCCGGTAGTGCTAAACAAGTAATGATGCATTATAATGATGGATGAAATACCAGATTGCACCGATATGGTTGTCTAAT
>NZ_JAUBRK010000148.1:0-2999 GCF_036701825.1 Microcoleus sp. MOSTC5
CAATTATGAGTTAGCTCTAGGGGATGAAATTTAAAACCTCTAATTATAACATAAATCTTTTTTGCAAGAGGTCTATTACCCAGATCCAGAAGTGACTCCCCGGGATGTTCTATTGCATTTCATCGAAGTTCGCGAACTCAAACAAGCCGATTTAGTGGGCGTGATTGGTTCCAAAGGAGTAGTCTCTGAGGTGGTTAATGGGAAACGGGCGATTAGCAAGGCGCAAGCTAAGGCGCTGGGAGAATTTTTTAATGTTAATCCTAGCGTGTTTATTTGAGGGGACTTGCTGAATCATTGTTAATAAGCCTTTTACGGGCGGGCTAGGAGCAACGGCCCACAAGAAAATTCAGTTTTTGTGGGACAGGCATCCTGCCTGTCCTTGAGAATATAGTAAGACTGGATTAAAATTAAACAAAAGCATTTCTGATGGTACAACCAAGCAAACCCACCTCCGAGACTCTCCAAAACTATCAAGGAATTGGAGTCCCCGATGAAAGTCTGGCAGTGATTTTGCAGCGCGGCGGCGATGAATTGCTGCTGTCAAAAGCGGACGATCGCTTTACAGTCCGCCCCTCATCAACAGCATCAGCCTCAAACGATTGGGCTGCAAAAACTGGGGCCAAACTCAACCGTCGCGTCGGCCAAAGCAATCTTGAAGAATATCTCGTTGCGCCCGATCGCCTAGAAGCAGCAATGCAAACAGCCCGCGCCAGCGATGCTGTAGCTTTTGCCAGCCACGTCTATTGCCCCGCGAACAATCCGAGTACATTCTTTTATTTAACAGACCAAATTACCATTCAATTTGGCGAACAAGTAGACGAACAATCGCGAAAGGCGATCGCCAATGCAGCAGCTTTAAAAATAGTCCGGCCAGTTGAAGGAATTCCCAACACGTTCGTCTGCGAAGTCACCAAACAAGCAACAGAAAACCCGGTCAAAATTGCCAACCGCCTGACAAGATATCCAGAAGTTCTCGTAGCGGAACCCAACATTTTAGTAGAGACGCAGCAGCATTACACGCCCCGCGATCCGCTTTATCCCAAACAGTGGTATCTCAATAACAAAGGCGGCAAGGAACTTGTCGGCGGTGCTCAAATTTATGCCGAACCGGCTTGGGACATGACTCGCGGAGTTCGATCGATCGTAATTGCGATCGCCGACGATTCAGTTGACATCACCCACCCAGATTTTCAAGGCCAAGGCAAAATCGTCTCACCCATCGATTTCAAAGAGGGCGACACTTCCCCGATGCCAGTCGCAGACTCAGACAACCACGGCACAAGTTGCGCCGGCGTCGCCGTTGCAGAAGAAAACGGCAAAGGCATTGTCGGCGTCGCCCCCGGCTGCGCCCTGATGCCCATCCGTACCACGGGCTTTCTCGATGACGATTCTGTCGAAAAAATGTTTAATTGGGCGATCGAAAAAGGTGCCGCCGTCATTTCTTGCAGTTGGGGGCCTTCAGCAGTTTACTATCCCCTTTCCCTGCGGCAGAGTGCGGTCATCACCAAAGCAGCAACCCAAGGGCGGGGCGGCAGAGGCTGCGTTATTCTGTTCGCTGCGGGCAATGCCAACCGCCCAGTCAACGGTACTGTTAACGAAAAAGGCTGGCCCAACAACATCCTGGGCGGTCAAACTAGATGGCTGGCAGGATTTGCCGTTCACCCAGACGTAATTGCCGTCAGCGCTTCCACTTCCCTCAACAAAAAAGCAGCATACAGCAATTGGGGCACCAGCATCTCGGTTTGCGCCCCCAGCAACAACGCACCGCCGGGAACTTGGTTGCCAGAAACCGGATTTATCGGCACGCCGCCGGAGGTGACGCAGTATTTGCCTGGTTTAGGGGTGTTTACTGCCGATCGAGTGGGCGATCGGGGCTACGACTGGGGGGACTATACTGATACTTTTGGCGGTACTTCCAGCGCCACTCCAGTAGTCGCTGGGGTTGCAGGGTTGATACTTTCGGCTAACCCCCGTTTGACGGCGCGGGAAGTGCGGGGAATTCTCGAACAAACTGCTGAGAAAATTGTCGATCCCGATCCCGATCCCCAGTTGGGCAATCGCATGGGAAATTACGATCCTAACAACGGTCGCAGCGATTGGTTTGGTTACGGGAAAGTGAATGCTTTTAAAGCTGTGCAAGCTGCGGTGAGAAAGGGCGGCGGCAATCCGAATATCGGGGGTGCGGTGTTCAGCGATATTTCTGGACATTGGGCACAGAAGTTTATTGAAGCTTTGGCTGCGGCGAATATAATTAGCGGTTTTCCTGACGGTTCTTTTAGGCCTGATGACAGTTTAAACCGCGCTCAATATGCGGCGCTGTTGGTGAGTGCGTTTAGTCCGATTCCGAGGGTGCCGGCTACAAATTTTATTGATGTTTCTGCTAGTTTTTGGGCGAGAAGTGCGATCGAACGGGCAAATCGGGGGGGTTTTTTGGCGGGGTTTCCGGGGTTGAAGTTCGGCCCGAATCAGAATTTGACTAAGGCTGAGGCGATCGTGTCTTTGGTTAACGGTTTGGAACTAAAGGGCGGCAATCCTGATTCTTTGAAAGTTTACATCGATCGCTCTCAAATTCCTAATTATGCTTTGAGTGCGATCGCCACAGCAACTGCTTTGAAGATTGTGGTTAATTATCCTTCCCGCGATTGGCTTTCGCCGCAGCGGGATATTACCCGCGCTGAGATTTCGGTTTTGATTTACCAGACATTGGTGGCGATTAATCGGGCAAAGGCGATCGATTCTCCTTACATTGTGTAGCTAAGAACAGTAAAACTGGTTCGATCGTTCGGACTTCAGTTCTCATAAAATCTGAGGACTGAAGCCGCTATAATTCGCGGCGAGTCAAAGCACTTTGTGCGTAAGTCCTGACGAAGCGATCGCTTTTTTGATGATAGCTTTACATATCGAGTTCCTTTCCCGGAAATCCCTGGGGGGGTGACAAAGAGGTCTACGAGATAGACTGTATAAGAGTTGCTGCCCGCATACCTTGTTGATAAAAGCGC